>JAHEBI010000318.1:0-3120 GCA_024642325.1 Eudoraea sp.
TGTATTCAATCTTTGGATTATTGGAACAGAGATGAAAATGGGAATGCGGTAAAAACCACAAAATTTAATGAGTTTACGACGAGAAATGGCAGAAAAGTTGAAGATGGCGGAGGAGTTATGCCGGATATTGAAATAACGGCATTAAAAACCAATGCACTTACAAAAGCACTTTTAAGCAATAGTGTTGTTTTTGATTTCGCTACCGAATATTACTATCAGAATACGGTGGCTAATATTGATGACTTCAACTTTAGCTCTTCGGATTATGAAGCTTTTAAAAGCTATGTATCGCGGAGTAATTTTAATTTTGAAACCGATACGGAAAAGGCATTAAAAGAAGCAATTGCCGGTGATGATAAGGCTATATATGGCGCAGAAATTCAGGATAGCTACAAAAGCCTGCTGGCAGAAATAAATAAGCGCAAACTCAATGCGCTTGAAACATATCAAAAGGAAATTCAGATAAACCTGCAGGATGAAATTATAAAGCGGTATTTCTATAGGGAAGGCCTTTATCAGTATTATTTAAAAAATGATGAGGCCATACTAACAGCAGCTGCACTTATGAAAGATAAAGCTAAATACCAGTCTATATTAAAATAGCCGTTTATCGCCTTGGGGGTTTTGCTTTTTATGATATTCTTATTCTTTAAAGAATGTTAATTTCCCGGATTTTAGTACCTTGTTTTTAAAATATGTATGGCGCCTCCATGGAATGCCTTTTTTCCCGGCTATATCACTAAGCTAGGGGAAATCTGGTTTGTTTTATTTATAAAATTAGTAAAGGAATTATAGTCATGCATTTACTTTTATAGTTTTAGAAGTATTTATTCAGGACCTTAGATTCGTAAGAGATTAACCAACACTAAAAACCCAACTATGAAATTAATGCGATTTGGAGAAAAAGAAAATGAAAAGCCCGGGGTTCTTTATCAGGGCAAAAGACTGGACTGTTCTGCTGAATTCAGGGATTGGGACAGGGATTTTTTTCAAAATAATGGCTTGCATAAACTTAAAGGTTATCTTGAGTCCAATGCGGCTAATTTACCGGTAATTTCCGATTCCCAAAGGGTTGCCTCCTGTATTGCCAGGCCGGGAATGATTATGTGTATTGGCCTCAACTATTCAGAACACGCTGCTGAATCCAATATGGCCATCCCCGAAGAGCCCATAATTTTTGGTAAAGCCACCAACACCCTCAACGGTCCCTATGATGATGTGGCCATTCCAAAAAATTCGATCAAAACAGATTATGAAGTAGAGCTTGGGGTGGTTTTGAACAAAAATGTGCTTTACCTTAAAAATGAGGCCGAAGCAGCAGAGGCCATTGCCGGATATTGCGTGGTAAATGATTTGTCTGAACGATCATTTCAATTGGAAAAAGGCGGTCAGTGGATTAAGGGTAAATCATGCCCCGGGTTTAGTCCGGTTGGCCCCTATCTGGCAACTCCGGATGAATTAGGGGATCTCACTAATTTAAAAATGACTTTAAGCGTTAATGGGGAATTAAGGCAAAATGGCAGTACTTCATTTATGATCTTCAGGCCGGCATTTATTGTCTATTACCTTTCCCAGTTTATGCTTCTTGAAGCCGGCGACCTGATTTCCACCGGAACACCGGCCGGAGTTGGTATAGGCATGGATCCTCCGTCCTATCTGACTAAAGGAGATTTGGTTGAATTAAGCATTGAGGGGCTTGGGGTTCAAAAACAGAAAATGATTTAAATTATTTAGAGGGTGCAGAGAGCAAACCTTGTTTATGATGCAAAAGCAACTCTTGGAGAAGGTCCTTTTTGGGAGCATGAATCTCAACAGTTGTTTTGGGTCGATATAGAGTCCGGCATTCTTCATAACCACGATTTACAGACCGGGAAGAATTCTGAGTGGTATTTTGATGAAATGATTGGCGCAGCAGTCCCTTTGGATAAAGATTCCTTGATTGTGGCGTTGGAGACCGGAATAGCCTCCTTTAATTATAGGACTAACAAAACGAAGCACCTGAATCTCCTTGAAAATTCCGATCGGGATTTGCGGTTTAACGACGGTAAATGCGATTCCAATGGAAACCTGTGGATAGGAACCATGCACAAAAACCTGAAGCCCGGCTATGGCAATCTGTTTAAGGTGGACCATGATTTTAATGTGACACTTCAAATTAAAAACACCTCTATTTCAAATGGGATGGCATGGTCACCTGATAAGACCAAATTTTATTATATTGATACTCCGTTTTATGAGGTTTGGGAATATGATTTTGATCATTCAGACAGTAAAATTTCCAACCGCAAAACTTTGTTTAAAATCCCTGAATCCTATGGCGGACCAGACGGAATGACGATTGATCAGGAAGGTATGCTTTGGATCGCTCATTGGGGAGGCGGTTGTGTAAGGCGCTGGAACCCAAAAACCGGGAAGGTGTTACAGAAAATTGTGGTAAATGCACCTCATGTCACTTCTTGCTGCTTTGGAGGAAAAGACCTGAAAACATTGTATATCACAACAGCCAGAAGTGGCTTATTAGAAGATAACCTAAAATTATACCCGGAAAGCGGAGGGCTGTTTAGCTATAAAACAGATGTTGGAGGCTTTCAGGTAAATTGTTTTAAAACCAACAAATGAACTATTCAGGAATAGAAGGGAAAGTTGCAATTATTACAGGAGCGGGCATGGGTATTGGTTATGCCATTGCCGAGTTATTGATGAAAAATGGTGCCAGGGCAGTTTTAAATGATTCAGATGAAAAGGTGGCTGCAATTACATTGTCGGGCCTGGAGAAAAAATTTCCTGATACCTGTTCTGTTTTTATTGGCGATGCCGGGGACATAGAAGTAATAGAGCAGATGGTTCAATTTACTCTAAAACAGTATGGCCGTGTAGATTTTGTTATTCCCAATGCAGGGATTACTCTTTTCGGTGACTTTTTCAGGTTTAAACCGGAAGATTTCGACCAGGTAATAGGCCTTAATTTAAAAGGGGCCTTTTTTCTGGTTCAAAAAACCGGAGAGATTATGAAAAAACAGGGAGATGGAGGTCGTGTAATTCTGATGTCTTCCATTACGGGCCTTAGAGGATATCCCGATTTAACGGCATATTCTATGACGAAAGCTGCACTGCAAATGA
>JAHEBI010000318.1:3130-3802 GCA_024642325.1 Eudoraea sp.
CCTCATCAAATTACCGTAAACGCAATAGCCCCGGGGGCTACACTTACTGAGCGTACGCAAAAAGAAGAGCCCGACTATGCCGGAACATGGGGTAAACTTATCCCCAGAGGAGTTGTTGGAAAACCAACTGACGTGGCAGAAACCTGTCTTTTTCTTCTTTCGGAAGGGGCGGCTCATATAAACGGGCAAACCCTGGTGGTTGATGGTGGCTGGACCGCTATTGGTCGCTATCCGAATGACCTGAATTAATTTTAAGGGTTTCTTCCTAAAAATATTATTCCTGCCCCCGCGATTAATTTCTATTATTCTAAATTTGTTGCTCCTTAAAAAACACCTTCTTTATGACGAGTAAATATAGTACATGGTATCATCCTTATAAAATCGCTCCAGAGTATCAAAAAAGAGCCGCTTATTTTAGTATGGAATTTGGCATTCATCAGGCGCTTAAAATCTATTCGGGAGGGTTGGGTTTTCTGGCCGGATCCCATATGATTTCTGCAATGGAATTGAAACAAAACATGATAGGCATAGGCATGTTGTGGAAATATGGGTATTATGATCAGGGGCGGAATACAGATCAGACCTTACAAACTAATTTTATTGAAAAAAACTATAGTTTCCTTGAAGATTCCGGATTAGAGGTTACCGTGAAAATACACAATAACCCTTCTG
>JAHEBI010000319.1 GCA_024642325.1 Eudoraea sp.
GATCAGACCCGGGCACAGAACGTTAGACCGCACCCCGTAACGCCCCCATTCTTTAGCCTGATTCTTGGTTAACATGATCAAAGCTGCTTTTGTGGCGCTGTACAATCCTAAACCAAAACCGGGTGTTATTCCTTCAACCGAAGAAATATTAATGATACTTCCACTGCCATTTTCCTTCATATGAGGCAAAACCAAATTAGAAAGGATCCATGGTGCTTTGACATTCACGTTCATTATCTTGTCAAAAACGGCTTCGTCTGATCCCTCCAAAGGGCCATAATAAGGGTTTATTGCCGCATTGTTCACTAATATGTCTATTCTGCCATATTCTTCAATAGTCTTGCCTACAAGGGCTTTGCGTTGTTCAGCGTCGCCTATATGACATTGAAATCCAACAGCATCAAGTCCGGCTTCCTTAAATTCTGCAGCTACTTCATCCACTGCCGCCTGCTTCCTGCTGCTTATGACCACTTTAGCTCCATTTTCGGCCAGCCCTCTGGCGATGGACTTTCCTATTCCTTTGCTCGATCCGGTGATTATGGCTACTTTGCCACTTAGGTTAAATTTGGATTTAATAGTATCTGACATTTAATTGTTCTGATTTTATTTAAATGGGTGTATCTCAGGTGCATAAAGCTTTAATATACAAGCTGCACTAGCCGAATAATTCATCTTCTTCAGTCATGGTCAACGCCTGTTTATCCATCAAAACCTCGGCCAGGGCCCTGGTTTTTGGAATTTCATATTTGTAGTAAAATTTCATTGCATGTATCTTACTATTATAAAATGCAGATGAATATTCAGTACTGCCTGAAGCAAGCGCTTTTTGGGCATTAGCAGCAATATCCAGCCACAACCAGCCTACAACAATGTTTCCAAAAAATTCCATGAATACCGTAGCATCGGACAGGAAGCGTTCATATTCGCCTTTTTTGGCAAATTCCATCAGAAATTGCAGCACTTCCTGAGTCAATTTTAAAGCTGCCCCAAGCTTCTCAACATAAGGCATGAGATCATTATATTCAGATGCTTCTTTAATACTTTTCCTGATTTCGGCTAATAATAATAGCAATGCTTTGCCATTATTCATACTCATCTTCCTTCCCAGGAGATCCAATGACTGAATACCGGTAGTTCCTTCATAGATTGAAAAAATTCGGATATCCCTAAAATATTGTTGTAAGATATAATCTGAGCAAAAACCATAACCGCCAAGGACCTGAACGCCGTTACTAACAGATAATAACCCCAATTCAGAAGGATATGTTTTAGCAATTGGTGTAAGGACTTCCAATAATTGCGAATATCTTTCCCTTTCATCCGGGTCTGAATGTGTGTGGGACAAATCATGGTATTTAGAGGAAAGTAATATCAGGCTCAATGAACCTTCGGCCACCACTTTCTGAAACAAAAGCATTCGTTTAACATCCGGGTGATTAATGATCAGTGTCTGTTCCTGCTCTACATCTTTTCTGCCGGTATTGGTCAGTCTGCGTCCCTGGGGCCTTTCTTTTGCGTACGACAAGGATGCCTGATAGGCGGCCATAGTTATGGCTGCGGCTCCTCTTCCAACAGCTATTCGGGCACCATTCATCATCATAAACATATATTTGAGTCCCAGATTGGGCTCTCCAACAAGCCATCCTCTGCAATCCTCATGATGTCCAAAGAAAAGATGTGTCGTACAGTATCCTTTTTGGCCCATTTTTTGAAAATCTGCAAAAGTGGTCACATCATTGGAAGTCAGTTCACCATTGGCAGCCCATCTTTTTTTAGGAACAACAAATAAAGAAATTCCCTTCGTGCCTGCGGGGGCGCCTTTAATACGTGCCAAAACCAGGTGAACAACATTTTCAACCCCCTGATAATCTCCCCCCGATATAAATATTTTCTGTCCTGAAATCTTAAAACCATCCGCGACAGGTTCAGCAGAAGTTACAATATCTGATAAGGAACTGCCTGCCTGCGGTTCTGTCAGGCACATCGTCCCTCCCCATTCACCGCTAAGCATTTTGGCAATGAATTTGTCATTGATCTCTTTGTTGGCAAATTTCACTATCAACTCCGCCGCTCCAAGTGTTAGCCCAAGATAGCCCGGCAAATGGTTGTTGGCGGTCTCCTGGATATAAGCCGAAGCCGTGACCACCATCCCCGGTAATTGCATTCCCCCGATTTCATAGTCAAACAACGAAGAAACAAGTCCCATTTCCCCCCCTTTTTTCATGTATTTCAACACCTGTGGATGGACCACAATTTCACCATCTTTAAAATGGGCGGGCTGCTCATCCATTTCCCGAAAGAACGGGAACATCTCCCTGTCTGAAAACTCCTTGACAGCATTCAAAAAAAGCTCTATAGATTCCTGGTCATAGTCCTTAAAACGACTTTGAACCAACACTTTTTGAAGGTCATGCACCTCGTAAAGTAAAAATTTAAGGGTATCTATATCCAGGTATTGATTTGCCATATGAAATTGAATTATAGTTTTTAAACAGCAATTATTTCTGGCAAAGATCTACCTACAGATTTCCAACCAAGCTTACCTCAACCAGCAAATACTCTTAAAATGCCTGGCGGCAGTATCTTATGTGATAAAAAATTTGGCAGTAATAATTTCCTTCAATATAGTCATTTCGAATGACATTCCCCGGCAAATCGGGCTTATGAAAATGGAAGATAATTTTTAAACGGCACTACATCTTGTTGCTCAAAATCTAATTGGGAACTTCACCTTTTTCGTCTAAAATCCCTGCCATTTTTATATGTGTAATCACTGGTTTTTTAGCCATTCTAACAAGTGTTATATGATCAAATGCCAGAGAATCTGCCTGGGCCTGACTACCCCCGGTTGTCCCCAAAATTATATAGTCCATATTGTTTCTGATCCGATGTGAAAAAGAATGAACATGACCGTTAATTACCGTATAATTTCTTTTGGACAAGAGTGATTCCAAATGTCCCAGGCCTTTATCGTCTTCCCGCAACCACAGTGGTTTATGCATTAAAACAAAAGTCCATTTTACTTTTGGGTATTGCTTCAGGACATTTTCAAAATAAATTAATTGCTCATTACTCATACCTCCCGTTTTACGTTCAGGCATATTGTAATATTCAGACTCTTCATAATTCCCCTCAATTTCACCTTCTATAATTTTAAGGGCTTCCGCCCGGGCGTGATAAATCTCCAGCATGCGCTTTTCACTGTAGTCTTCGGAGTCCATCATTAAGAATAACACATCTTCGTACACAAAATGATAGTAGCGCGGACCAAATCTATTTTTCCAGAATTCCCGCATTCTGGGATTTGTCAAATCATGGTTTCCTCCTAAATAAAAGAAAGGCATGTTGAGTTTTGTGGTTCGGGCATCAAATGAATCCCATTCTTTGGCCAGCTGCAAAGAATCTTCGGTTCCACCATCAATTAAATCCCCAACACTGAGCACAAAAGTAGGATCGAGCCTGTTTAATTGGGATACGGCAGTGCTATACACGCCTTCTCGTTCACCTCCATTTAAATCTGAAATGATGGCAAAGGTAAAATCCTCCTCCTCTAATTCAAACGACCCACTCGTCCATGGGGCAGGGCCCTCAATAACATCATGTTGAAATTTTGATACGGGCGCTGTATTAGTTTTGCAGTTTATCAGCAACAAACTTATTATGCCAAAAAATAATAGGTGAGATTTCATTTTAATTTATTTACATTTTATTCAATACCTGGCTAAATTGAAGATCCATAGGTTGTTTAATCCAGTTTTTTAATTTTTATTTCCCTGAATTCAATTCCCTGACCTTCC
>JAHEBI010000320.1 GCA_024642325.1 Eudoraea sp.
GTTGCTGTAGTTGCCATATCTTTTATTTTTACTTCAATATGACAAGAAAAAGGGGAATGCTAAATGACCTAAATCAGTCTGGTGGATTTTAACATACAATTGTGCTATTCTTTAAATTGAACCTCAAAAAATTGAAAAATAAAAGATGCTGCCCAAAGCTGAAATCAACTTTGAACGGCACCTTGTGTAAACCAAACAAAAAAACCTATTATTCCATGATACCAAAAGTAACCTTGGTATTTACCCGATATTCAGTAATCTTGTTGTCCTTTACACTCACTTGCATGTCTTGTACATAGACTGATTTAATGTTCTTTACCGTTTTTGAAGCTTCCCTGATAACATTCTGCACGGCATCCTCAAAACTCTCAGTGGAGTTGCCTAAAACTTCTATTACTTTTAATACTGACATAGTTAGTTTTTTTAGTGTTAATAAATTTGGCAAGTCTTTTAACAGGCCTGTTTTCTTAAATTAAATTGCCATTTTCGTTTACTCTTATCCCTGCGGCCCAGGTTCTGGTTCTGGTGAATATCTAACCAAAAGTATTTGTATACCCGGCACTTTACAATGACTTTGATCATTCCATGGCTTTTTTCATGTAGACTTTATCCGTATATCCTATAGATGGGCTTTATAGCTTCGTTGAAATTGTAATATTTATCCAACTGATTTACATCATTCCATTAGTTTTCCCTACATACTAAATTTGTATTTAGAAGGTCATTGCTTTTAAGAAATGGCTACTGTCATAAATGTTGTCATGATAAAAACTTTGGAAACCACGGAATGTATCGAACTTTTGAACAATAATTATATTGGGCATTTGGCATTCATATCGCAAAAGGAACCTTTTGTTATACCAATTACCTATTATTATGACCAGGCAAATAATACAATTATAGGTTATTCTGCCGAAGGCCATAAAATTGATGCTATGCGGGAAAATGTTATAGTCTCACTCCAGGTTGAGGAAGTAACGTCCGTTAACAAATGGCGATCTGTACGCGCACAAGGTACGTTTGAAGAACTCAAGGGTATTGATGCAAAGTATCTATTACATGAATTTGCCCGAAATGTAAAAAAATTAGTTGCTGAAAAAGAAGGATCGCACCCTGAATTTATTAGTGAATTTTCAAGCAAACTATATGAACAGGGTAACCCAATTGTATATCGGATCAATATACAAGAGATTAACGGTAAATACAGGGACTCCTCTAAATAGCATGAATTTGTTATTTCAGGAGAAATGGGCCAGTCTGATGCGACGCTTTTATACAAAGCTGTAACCCACTGATCAGGATCATGGTAAGGAACAGTAAACTAAAGGAAATTTAAACCATAAGAAATGTTTCCCGGGTCAAAATAAATAGTTCAAAAAATAATATCTGGTAATGAAAAAGTTCATCAAATACTTTAATGAAATTGGGATACATAATATTCCCGAAGTAGGGGGGAAAAACGCTTCTTTAGGAGAAATGTACAAGAATCTTGCTGAACAAGGGGTAAAAGTCCCTAACGGTTTTGCGACTACTTCAAAAGCTTTTTGGAGGTTTTTGGATGAAAATTCATTGCGCAAACCTTTGCAAATACTAATATCCCAATTAGACACAAAAAATTACTTCAATTTGAACGAAATAGGGGAGAAAGCCCGTACACTGATTATGAGTGGAAAACTATCCCCCGATTTTTCACAGGAAATTATTGAAGCCTATCATGTATTATCAGAAAAGGAAAAGTGCACTGTTGCAGTAAGGAGCAGTGCAACAGCCGAAGACCTCCCTGATGCAAGTTTTGCGGGTCAGCATGATACGTTTTTGAACATAACAGGTAAAGGCGCATTGCTTTTGGCTGTCAAAAAGTGTTTTGCATCTCTATATACAAACCGTGCTATTAAATACCGCGATGAGCATGGATTTAAACATGATGAGATTGCACTTTCTGTCGGGGTACAAAAAATGGTACGGGCCGATAAAGGCTGTTCCGGAGTGGGATTTACAATTGAGCCTGAATCAGGATTTGAAAAAATTATCCTGTTATCGGGCGTTTGGGGATTGGGAGAAAATATTGTTCAGGGAGCTGTGAACCCGGATGAGTTTTATGTTTTTAAACCAATACTGGAACAGGGCAAATATCCCATCATTCAGAAAAAATTGGGGGATAAAAAATTAACAATGATCTATTCCAAATCCAAAAGGGATAATCCAACAGTCAATAAACATACCACACTCAGCAGGCAGGGACAATTCGTGTTACCTGATAAGGAGATAATTACTTTGGCAAATTGGGCTTTGGCGATAGAAAAATACTACCAAAAGCCTATGGATATTGAATGGGCAAAGGATGGACTTACCAATGAACTCTTCATCATCCAGGCCCGTCCTGAAACTGTGCATCATAGCAGGAATAAAAACCTGCTTGTAACCTATAAACTCCTGGATAAGGGAAAAGTGTTGACTACAGGCAATGCCGTAGGCTCAAAAATAAAAGTTGGAATCCCCCGAATTTTACAAACGCCAAAAGAGGCTAAAAATCTTTCCCATGACCATATTATAGTTACCGACACCATAACACCAGACTGGGATCCCGTATTGAAACAGGTTGGGGGCATTATAACCAATAAGGGAGGAAGAACCAGTCATGCGGCCATTGTAGCCAGGGAACTGGGTGTTCCTGCCATTGTGGGCTGTGGTAATGCCACTACAACAATAATGGATGGGGAAACTATCACCTTATCCTGTGCCCAGGGCAAAACCGGATATATTTATGAGGGAAAAATTCCTTTTAAAGAAGAGGAAATAGACTTTTCAAACATACGGATGCCCCATACAGAGGTAAAAATGATATTGGCCGATCCTGAAAATGCTTTTCAGTTATCATTTTACCCAAATGACGGGGTAGGCTTATTACGGATGGAATTTATCATTACCCATTCGGTAAAAGTACATCCCATGGCTCTGGTTAAATTCACCGAGCTAAAAAATGTCAGTTTAATACGGCAGATAAACAAAATTACCAGGGGTTATGACAGTAAACAGGATTATTTTATTGATCAGCTCTCCCAGGGCATTGCCACTATCGCTGCCGCTTTTTACCCAAAAGAAGTCATCGTCAGGCTCAGTGATTTTAAAACCAATGAATATGCCAACCTGATAGGGGGCCGAAATTTTGAACCGAAAGAGGAAAACCCTATGCTGGGTTTTAGAGGTGCATCAAGATATTACAGTGAGCTATACAAAGAAGGGTTTGCACTTGAATGTGCTGCTATCAAAAAAGTACGCGAGACCATGGGGCTTAACAACCTTAAAGTGATGGTACCTTTTTGCAGGACGCTGGAGGAAGGTAAAAAAGTGGTGGCCATCATGGAAGAGTATGGATTGAAAAGGGGCGCGAATGGTCTTGAAATATATACCATGGTAGAGATTCCCAGCAACGTAATTTTGGCTGAGGAATTTTCCAAAATTTTTGACGGATTCTCCATCGGATCCAATGATCTGACACAATTAACACTGGGAGTAGATCGTGATTCCGGATTGATGGGTAAGTTGTTCGATGAAAATGACCCTGCCGCCAAAAAAATGATTTCCATGGCCATAGCATCCGCTCGAAAGACTAATACAAAGATTGGGCTATGCGGACAAGCACCGAGTGACTTTCCCGAATTTGCGAGGTTTTTGGTAAAAGAAGGCATCAACAGTATATCCTTTAATCCCGATGCACTTTTACAGGGGATTGAGAATATTAATAAGGCGGAAAAAAGTTTTGTAACCTTTGGACAGGCTGCCAGCAGCAAT
>JAHEBI010000321.1 GCA_024642325.1 Eudoraea sp.
TTCTATTTTCCAAACATATTTACTACCATCTTCTGCAACTAATTCAATAGTTTGAGGATTGTTTAAATCGAGAAAGTCACCAACTCCTTTATCTGAGGTAGCAAAAGAGGAAATTTCCAGTACTTCTATGGCGATGTTCGAAAGATCAACGCCAGAGGGTATTTCAACTTTTACAGTAAGACTGTCGTTATTAATCACAGCATTTTGTGCCTGGTTACTTACTTCTATATTCTTTATATTCCCGATGCTGGACAAGCCAAAATAGTCTTCACTAACACAAGAAAACGCCAGCAATAGACTTCCTGCAACTATCCACTTATATTTTCTCATCTTTTAGTCTTCTTACTTTTGTTAATGGGCTTAAAATAATAGGCCAATCCAAGCTTTAGGGATAAAATATCTATATTAAAATCCACATTATTTCTCACATCCTTGGATTGCTCCACCCCATTTATTTCACTTTTTCTTACTTTTAATTCATAACCCAGTACATCTAATTGAACTTCCAGGGCAAAATTTTCTATTGCAAAGAAAGTTACCCCCGGACTAATTCCCACACGCAGTTTAAAATCATCCGTGTATACCTTTTCTATTTCATCCAGATTTTTGGTATTTCTGGTCAAACTATTTCCAAGGCCAACTGAAACGCCCAAAATGGTAAAAAAACTAAGTCGTTCATTTGCCGTGAGAGGAACGGTTGATCGAACATTTGGAGTTATGCTATACAATCTTGAAATAGAATTAGACAGTAGGGTATCTGGTTGTCTAAAAACAGTTCCTTCAAACTTTTCTTCTTTATATTCAAAATCAAGTCCTACCATTGCGTAGTCTCCGGTATAAAACCCACCTTTAAAAATTATTTGGTAACTTAAATCATTCCCGTCAATAACATTTTGAACAAGTTGATCTACATTATTTAGACTTCTGTCGCTCAGAGACAATGCCAGTCCGGTATAAAAACTATGTTTTTTAAACGGTCTGAAATCGTTGGCATAATAACTAGACATAAGCTCATAGGGGGTGCTTTTATCTGCAGGAGTTTCTTGCTTTTGAGAAGCCAAACACAAGGGAATCAAAAAAAGAATTATAAAAATGACTTTAAGATGAAGCATAAATTTCAGTAGATAATCTTTGACGCCTAAAGATAAAAATTTGACTTTAAGTTCCCAGCTAAATATACAAATAAGTAAAAACTAGTTATTGCTTTTGGTTTGAAAAAAACATAGTCATTGGTAAACATTATCTATTAAAGCACTGGCACTCCGAAATGTATTTGTAAAGCTGGTATGAAACAAGCATATTTAAAGACTTTTGCTTCCTTCGAAATTGTAATATTGTGAAATGTATAAAGCCTTATATTAGCTGTTTTACAAATTAAATAGCAAATGAAAAAAGAAAATAGCTTAGCTTTAGGAATAGCATTTGGAGTAGCCATTGGAACTGCAATAGGAGTCGTTACGGATAATTTGGGGTTGTGGTTGAGTTTAGGAATAGCCATAGGTGCTGCAATTGGGACTGCATTCACACAAAAGAATAAAAAGGCTGATGATGGTAAATCCTGATTTGCTATACTTCGAAGATGCAGAAAAATAAGTTGGTATAATATAGTTGCAGATTTGTTTTCAAATATCAGCAAGTAAAAAGCATAGCTGCTATCTATCTGTATGAACTAGTTGGTTTATTAGCCCACACACTGTCTATGCCAAGGCGATCGAAACTAAAATGAAGAAATATCCATCAAAAATCAGCTACGGTCTTGTACTCATAATTCTGGTAATAATTATTGGAAGTACTATTCCTATGGTTTCACCACCAATATGGCCGGCCCTGTTAATTAACCTTATGGTTCTGGTCTTTATTTCCCATCTGCTGCTGAACACCTATTATGTAATCGATGGAAAATTTATGGTCGTCAAATCAGGTTTTGTGGTCAACAAAAAAAATGATATAACTACAATTAATATAGTATCAGAAACCAATAGTATAATAAGTGCTCCGGCTGCATCCTTTGACAGGCTGGAAATTGTTTACAATGGGCACAATAGCATACTGATTTCATCCACGGATAAAATTGAATTTATTGGCCATATTAAACGCATTAACCCCCAAATAGAAATTCCCTATAAATCAAAAAAAGATGCTGGAATTAAACGATGATATAAAACTTTTTTTTAACTAAAATGAATCCATAATGAATAGGTTAAAGCTTTTTATTGCAGGTTTTCTGCTAATAGGTATAGGATGTAAAGAATCTGATAAATCACCTGACGAATCTAAAAATGCTCCGGTTGTAATTGATAATATAGCTGTTCAAAGAATAGACTCTACCTTAAAAAGCTTTGTGAAATCAGGGAATATCGCCGGGGTTTCAGCTCTTATCTACGAAAAAGACAAAGAAGTGTATTACAATGCTTTTGGCTATGCCGATCTGGAGGCTAAAAAACCAATGGCCCGCAATACTATTGTACAGATCTATTCTATGACTAAACCCATTACGGGGACAGCACTAATGACCTTGTATGAAGATGGTGCCTTTGCGCTTGACGACCCGGTTTCCAAATATGCGCCGGAGTTTGCCGATATGAAGGTTTATGAAGGAGAAGATGCTTCCGGCAACTTAATTCTGGTGGATCCCAAGCGCCCAATGACCATCCGGGACCTTACCCGGCATACTGCCGGATTTGGAAGGAACGCAGACATTCCGGGTCTCGGTAAAATGATAGAAGAAGCAGATGCTTTAAACAGGAATAATACGCTGGTACAAATGGCTCAAAAAATGGGTGAAACACCGCTGTATTTTCATCCTGGAGAACAATGGGAATACGGGCCATGTGTTGATGTCCAGGCCTTTATGGTAGAACGGATTTCCGGGCAGCCCTATGGGGAATATGTTCGGGAAAATGTATTGGATCCACTTGGGATGGAAGATACCCGGTATTATGTCCCGGAAAATGACCGTGATCGTTTTTCTGCCATGTACTTCCGAAATGACCAGGGGGAACTCAACCAACTGCCCGATGAGGAAGCAAAATCGGACTACTTTAATCATTGGCCCCTGACCAGGGGTGGATCTGGTCTGACTTCAACTCTGGACAATTACATGCGTTTTGCCCGTATGTTAGTGCATGACGGGACTTTGGATTCTGTAACCATCCTAAAACCAGAAACAGTAAAATTAATGTCCACGAACCAATTGTCAGAAAGCATTGAAAAAAGGTCCTTTCTGCCTAGCAAGGGACAGGTGGGTTTTGGTATCGATTTCGCAGTCCGACTGCGACCTCCGGCATCTAAGGAAGAAAACAACGGAGTAGTGGGCGAATTTTTTTGGGATGGTGCTGCCAGCACACTGTTCTGGGTAGACCCCGTAAATAAAATTACGGCTGTCTTGTTTGTACAGCTATTTCCATATGATCAGATAGGGCTACACAAAAGTTTCCGTGAAGCTGTATACGGGCCCATCAAGTAAGACCAGCTTTAAATTGGGGGATTGCTTTTTACAAAGATTTTAAATCCTTTATTGTACTGAAAGCAATATCTACCTGGTCATCATTTACCAGGATTGTGAATTCGTTAGTGGTAGAAATTACTTCGTATAAGACAATCCCTTCCCAGGCTAATCGCTGAAAAATGAAATAATAAATACCCGGAACAGAAACATTCTCTGCCGGAAGCTTTACAGTTATAGAGGATAGATTTTCTGCTTTTTGAGTACACTTCTCATCCTTAAAAAGCTTTTCTATGATCTTGTCCAAACTGTTACTAACCACAATATTGAGCTCATTAACTCCTCT
>JAHEBI010000322.1 GCA_024642325.1 Eudoraea sp.
AATATCCGATGATTTGCTGGAACTATGGAAGGCCGGAGGAAGATGGCAGCTATTCAGATCGTGTAAAATTCGGGATGATAAGCGTTATCATTCATTAGGTAGGGCATAATTTTTTCCCTATGATCGTCAATTCAGATGAACGGCAGTGGGGTTGGATGGATGAAGGCCTGGATACCTTTATGCAATACATGGCAGAACAGGAATTTGGAGAAGAAAACCCCGAGGTTATCGCACCAAATCAAAATTACCCGTCTCAAAGGGGAGCTCCTTCAAAGGTTGTTCCTTATATGAGTGGGGATCAGTCTACTATTTCACCCATTATGTCTAACCCCGAAAATGTATTTCAATTGGGTCCAAACGCCTATGGCAAGCCGGCTACTGCGCTGAATATTCTGCGTGAAACCATCATGGGCAAAGATTTGTTTGATTATGCCTTTAAGACTTATGCCCAAAGGTGGAAATTTAAGCACCCTACCCCCGAAGATTTTTTCAGGACTATGGAAGATGCCTCTGCGGTGGACCTTGACTGGTACTGGAGAAGTTGGTTTTATACCACAGACTATGTGGATATAGGAGTTAAAGGAGTTAAAAAATATTATGTTAGCGATAAACCAACTCAAAAAATGAAGGAGTATATGATTTCAAGAGGTTTGACGGAAGCAAATTTTCCCCCAATGGTATACCTTGTGGACGAAGAGAGTGAAAATTTTGAAGAAGGCCTTATGGGTAAAGCACCTTCGGAGACTTCTCAGGCTTTGAAGGAATATATGATGGATAATATGACTGCCGAAGAACGTTCTCAGGTTGCGGAACCAAAATATTTTTATGAGGTTGTTTTCGATAAACCGGGAGGAATACCAATGCCCATAATTGTTGAATATACCTATGCGGACGGTTCTAAGGAGAATGTCACTTATCCACCTCAAATCTGGAGGAAAAATGATCAGGAATTTAAGCGTGTCATTTCCTCCGAAAAGGAACTTATTGGAATTGTTGTGGATCCAAAAGCCGAAACAGCAGACATTGATGTAACGAACAATTCCTGGCCCAAAAAGGAACAGAGATCTGAATTTGAGCAGTTTAAACAAAATATAAAAGGAAAGTAATATTTCTTCCTAAAAAAAGTTTATAAGTCCTGATGTAGTACATCAGGACTTTTTATATTTGGCACATAATCTTGCTTATATTTGTAGTATGCTTGCGACAGTAGTTTTATTTATAAGTGGAGCCGAAATATTTTTTATCATGTTTATTGTGGTAATGGTATTTGGGGCGGATAAAATTCCGGGAATTGCCAAAGGACTTGGCAAAGGGATGAGGCAATTAAGAGATGCCACAGATGATATTAAGAAGGAAATTCAAAAAAGTGCCGAAAAACAAGGAATTGATACCAGTTTTACAGACGACATAAAAAATGAAATTGACAAAGTGAAGAAGAATGTCGAGGATGTTACCGGTACGATTAAGCGTAAATAGGTGGGCTCATGCTCAAACTTCTTTTGGAATGGGATAGGGAAACTTTCATTTATCTAAATAATCTTGGAACAAAAGATTATGATTTGTTTTGGGTTGTGGTAACCAATATCACCACCTGGATTCCGCTTTATATCTTGCTTTTAGCACTTATTTTTCTGAAATACCCAAAAAAAGAAGCAATTTTCATAGCAGGCACAATAGTGCTGCTTTTAGTTTGCATTTTAGGTCTTACGGATATTACAAAAGAATATTTTGAACGACTCAGGCCCAGTAATGATGAAGAAATTAATTCTTATATCAGAATTTTAAAAAACCCGCCCGGTTTTAGTTTTTTTTCAGGCCATGCTTCTTCCTCTTTCTCATTATCCACTATATCTTTTTTGTTCCTTAGAAAAAAAATTTCACTGATTTGGCTGCTCTTTATTTGGCCTTTTCTTTTTGCCTATAGCAGAATATATGTTGGCGTCCATTATCCATTGGATCTTATTACAGGGGGAATTGTAGGTATACTTTTTGGTTTTCTGTTTTTCCGCCTCTATGGGCGGTTTATAGCACCCTGCATAGAGTAAGTCCATCTCTTATTGACAAGATAACGGTTTCCACTCTGGGGTCATTTTTCAGTTTCTTATTGTATTCCAGAAGAGCCCGCGTTGCCATGTCATTTTTGTCTAATGGTTCAACGACTTTTCCGGACCAGAGGACATTATCAGACAGTATAATACCTCCTTTCCTCGTTTTCTCAATTGCCATTTCGAAATAGGCATCATACATTCTTTTTTCAGCATCAATAAAAACAAGTTCGAAGGTATCATCCAAATCAGGGATAATTTTCAAGGCATCACCTGTAAGCTGAACAATTTTATCTCCATAGCCGCTTTTGTCAAAGAACTTTCGTTGTATTTCGCAGAGCTCTTCATTAATATCAATGGTATATAATAATCCGCCATCCTGCAATCCTTCTGCCAGGCAAATTGCGGAATATCCCGTATATGTTCCAATTTCTAAAATTTTTCCGGGGCGAATCAGTTTTGAAAGCATACTAAGTACTCTTCCCTGATAATGGCCTGTGATCATTCGTGGATGTACCACCTTTAAATGTGTTTCCCGGGTTAATTCACGTAAAATAACGGGTTCATTTTCAGAATGAAGTGTGATGTAGTTTTCTAGGGTTTCCGGAAGAAAATGCATAAATCCTTTTTGGTAAAAATATGGATTTATATACTATCTTAGGTTTAAAAATAACCACTTCGAGCATGGAAGATATAACCGTAAGGACTGCTACAATATCTGATTTGGATGTACTTTTAGGTTTTGAACAGCAACTGATTAAAGCAGAACGGCCTTTTAATGAAACCATAAGAAAAGACCCCGTGTGCTATTACGATTTAAAAGGAATGATTTTAGACAATGCGGTGGCCGTTGTTGTGGCAGAGATAAATGGCACTGTTGTGAGTTCTGGTACCGCTGATATCAGGCAGGCAAGACCCTACTTAAATCATAAGGAGTACGTTAATTTTGGTTTTATGTATACACTTCCTGCATACAGGGGAATAGGAATTAACAAAATGATTTTGGAGACACTTAGGACGTGGGCACTAACTAAAGGATATCATGAAATGCGACTCACAGTATACTCAGATAATATTCCTGCAATTAAGGCATATGAGAAAGCGGGATTTGTAAGGCATATCATTGAAATGAGGATACCTGAACAATAGGTAGGGAATAGATGAAATGCGCAGTACTTTTTTTATATGGATATTGTATTTTTGATTAAAAATCAGGTATGCCATTTCAAAATACATTGTCCTATGCCAAAGAATTGGATAGCAAAGATCCACTTCAAAAATTCAAGGATAAATTCTACTTTCCTCAGCTAAAAGGTAAAAATGTAATTTATTTTACAGGGAATTCTTTGGGGCTTCAGCCTAAAAATTCACAGGAATATGTGGATGAGGTCATGGAAGATTGGAAGAATTTTGGTGTTGAAGGTCACTTTCATGCAAAGAAACCCTGGTGGGACTACCATGAAAGACTGGCAAAACCATTGGCCAGGATAGTTGGAGCTAAACCTGAAGAAGTGTCCGTTATGAACACACTTACCGTAAATCTTCATCTGTTAATGGTGTCTTTTTACAGGCCTACAAAAAAGCGCTATAAAATAATATGTGAAGAGAAAGCCTTTCCGTCAGATCAGTATATGCTGCAAAGTCAGGTGCGTTTTCACGGTTTTGATCCAAAAGATGCTATTGTTGAAGTAGTTAAGCGACCCGGGGAACATCACTGGCATACCGAAGATATTGTGGAAAAAATCA
>JAHEBI010000323.1 GCA_024642325.1 Eudoraea sp.
CAAAATTCCCATGAAAATAGGCAATATTGCCTTCAGCATCAGCATATACCGTATTGTTAGAAGAGTTGGTGCGGATATCCATCATCGCACGAAAACCGTCATAATCCTTCTGTTTCGTTCTAATATAGGATTGTTCCAATGCTTTTACCGGTTCCCACATCATTGCCGAAGCCACGGGCGAGTCCTTTTCTTTATGGGTTATGGGTCCGTGGTGAGTCCGGTAAATGGGGAATGTTTTTTCCTTCATACCATCTTCATCCCTATATTTTAATATGATTTCAGTTTGTATTACAGGCCGTCTCTCCTCTCCGTATACATAAAAAAGTTTATCTTCTTTTTCTTCAATCACCTCAATAAACTCGTCTATTACATCTGTATAAGTCGATGTATGCATCCATCCTGTTTTCTCATTGAATCCCTGATACACAAAAAACTGCCCCCAGGTCACCGCACCATACGCATTAAGTCCCTCCTCGCTTACCACATGCACTTCTCCCCTGAAATAAAAAGAAGTATGCGGATTTATAAGTAACATAGCATTACCACTCCGGGTTAAATTTCCGGAAATAGCAATCCCGTTAGATCCCTGAGGTTCCAATTCTTCTTTGTTCTTTTTCATTTCGGCCTCCTCCGATTTCCCGAATGCCACCCCATCTTCATAAAAAGCTTTTATTTTTTCTGTGCTGATCCTTTCAATATCTCCCCCAATTGAGCCTTCACTAAAATACATCGGCATCCAGGGTTCAAATCTGGTTATTAGCTCAGGCTTCACCTCAGGATGTGTATACAAATAGTAGTTGATCCCGTCTGCAAATGCGTCACAGAGTTTTTTCAACCAATCCGGGCTGGCGTTATAATTTGTAATAGCTTCATCTTTGCTCATAAACATATTTGCACGAAGGTCACTATATAAGGCTGATTCCCCTTCAACTTCCGCCAATCGCCCAATAGCCCATATATAATTCTGTTCTACCCTGTTAAAATCATCTTCACATTGTGCATAAAGAAGTCCAAATACGGCATCGGCATCAGTTTTACCATAAATATGGGGAACGCCAAAATCATCTCTGTAAATTGTGATGTTCTCCGCCTGCGCCTCCCACTTTTCTATCTCAGATGAAACCGGTCCGGTTTTGCATGAAATGTGCAATCCCGGCAATATTAGAAGTATAATTACAGAAGCCTTTAAGAACAGATATTTCATAGGTACTTTTTATATCAATATAAGTAAAAACGGTAAAATTTAAGCTTTTTTCAAGAACTGGGTTTTAAGTACAATCTGACTTTTGCCTATTTTGCATTCCACTTCCTGGGGATTCTTCGTGAGTCTAATATTCCTTATGATATTTCCCCTCTTTAGGGTTTTGGACATCCCCTTTATCTTTAAATCTTTGATAACATGAACATTATCTCCATCTTCGAGAATATTTCCGTTGCTGTCCTTTGATTCCATAAGGTGTTTTTTAGTAGTTGTGAAATTAACCGTATTCTAATTTAAATACTAATCCTTCCTGAAAATAGGATTAGCCTTTAGAGATTTGCTCCATAGACGACAATTTTACTGTAAATTGCACCCTTTCACAACAAAATAGACCTAAATTTCCCATGTCTGATAAAAGAGTTAGTATTCTCAAAGCATTTAAAACGATTATTTGGCCCAGAAGAAATCTGGTTTTTATTGGTTTAGCGCTGATCATAGTTAGTAAGGCCGCGAGTTTTGTCGCACCCTTGTCCCTTAAATATTTAATGGATGATATTATTCCCAATAAAGACATGCACTTCCTCAAGCTTCTTTTGGGGGTTGTTATATTTGCGATTTTAATTCAGTCAGTAACCTCTTTCCTGTTAACCAAAATACTAAGCGTTCAGGCTCAATATATGATCTCTGAACTAAGGGCCCAGGTGCAAAAGAAGATTTTGTCTTTACCCATTCGCTTTTTTGATAATACCAAATCAGGTGAATTGGTATCGAGAATTATGACCGATGTTGAAGGAGTTCGAAATCTGATTGGCACCGGTTTGGTGCAATTGGTAGGAGGAACCCTTACCGCCGTAGTATCTATGATTCTTCTTTTAAAAATAAGTCCCAGCATGACGTTATTTGCGTTAATTCCGTTAGCAGTTTTTGCAATTATCGCCCTTAAAGCCTTTAAAATTATACGCCCTATATTTCGAAATAGAGGGAAAATTAATGCGGAAGTTACGGGCAGACTCACAGAGACACTGGGTGGTATTCGTGTTATAAAAGGTTTTAACGCAGAAGCCCAGGAACACAGGGTTTTTGAAGAAGGTGTTCTAAGGCTATTCGAAAATGTTAAAAAAAGCCTGACCGCTACTGCCTTCATGACCAGCTCTTCTACTTTTCTGCTTGGGCTCGCCACCACGGGTATAATGGGTTTGGGAGGATATCAAATAATGATTGATCAGCTCACGATAGGTGAATTTTTGACCTTTACCTTCCTGCTGGGATTAATGATTGCGCCAATAGTGCAAATGAGTAATATTGGAAGCCAGCTTACGGAAGCACTGGCCGGGCTTGACCGGACAGAGGAATTGATGAATATGCCGCCCGAATCCAACGAAGAAGTACGCAACATAAAACTAAACGGTATTAAGGGAGATATGATATTTGATTCTGTTTCCTTTGCGTATGAAGAAGAGAAAGAAGTAATACGCAATGTCAGTTTTTCGGTAAATGCCGGTACAGTTGTAGCCCTGGTAGGAAGTTCAGGGTCTGGAAAAAGTACCATTGCGGGACTTGCAGCAAGTTTTCTGACGCCGCAAAGCGGTAAAATCACAGTAGATGGTCAGGATTTGGCAAAGGTAGACCTCAATAGTTTTCGCAAACATTTAGGAGTAGTTCTCCAGGACGATTTTTTGTTTGAAGGAACTATACGCGAGAATATTTTGTTTCCCAGACCAGAAGCTTCTGAGGCACAATTGCAGGAAGCAGTAAAAGCTGCCTACGTGGACGAATTTACCGATCGTTTTGAAGATGGTTTGGATACCCTGATAGGCGAGAGAGGCATAAAACTTTCGGGAGGTCAAAGACAGCGTATAGCTATCGCAAGAGCCATTTTAGCTGATCCGCGAATATTAATTTTAGATGAAGCTACATCAAATCTTGACACGGAAAGCGAAGCTTTAATCCAAAAAAGTTTATCGCATCTCACTGTGGGAAGAACTACTTTTGTAATTGCCCACCGCCTAAGTACTATAAGAAGGGCTGATCAGATTTTAGTAATTGAGGATGGAAGCATTGTGGAACAAGGCAGTCACGAATCACTTATAAAAAAAGAAGGCAGGTATTATAATTTATTTACCTACCAGGCAAGAATTTAAGCTGCCGGACTTGTTTTAGCAGTATCGTTTATAGCAAGTTATTGAGTGAACTGACAGGTATTAATCAATATTGATCACTTTTTCTATCTGAGGAGCGTGTTTTTTTATTGTCATCTCCACCCCGCTCTTGAGTGTCATTTGATTAACGCTGCATCCCACACAATTTCCCTCCAATTTTACTTTTACGAATTTATCGTTATCAATAGATACTAATGAAATATCTCCTCCATCGCTTTGCAAAAAAGGGCGAATTTCATCCAATGCCTTTTCAATAGTTAATTTGAGTTCCTCAGATGTCATTTTCATTTCTTTTTAATAGCGGCACAACCGGCCATTGTTGTTATCTTAATCGCCTCAGTGGGTGGTAAACTATTATTTCGGGAAACAACTTCCTGAACCACATTCCTGGTAAGTTCTTCAAACGCTTTTTCAATAGGTGTTG
>JAHEBI010000324.1 GCA_024642325.1 Eudoraea sp.
AGAAAGTAAATAATATGAAAAAGCACCTGTTTTTACTTGTTATTTTTATTTCTCATACTCTGTTCGCTCAGGGTAATGATACCCTAATACTCAGTTTTAATGAGTTCCTGGGGTATGTTAAGAAGTATCATCCGATTGCCCGTCAGGCAGAACTTCAAATAGGAATTGGTCAGGCAAACCTGATGAGATCCAGAGGAGGGTTTGATCCCAAAATAGAGGTAGATTATGATCGAAAGCAATTTAAAGGAGTAGAGTATTATGATCGATTTAACGCAACTTTTAAGATACCTACTTGGTACGGAATCGAACTTAAAGGAAGTTTTGAACAAAACGAAGGAGAATTTCTAAATCAGGATGAAATATTGCCTGCAGATGGATTGTTCAGTGCAGGGGTGTCTGTTTCTGTGCTACAGGGAATTTGGATTAATGAGCGCATGGCCACCTTAAAACGTGCTAAATATTTCAGAGAACAGAGTTTGGCTGATAGAGATTTATTGGTAAACGAAGTTTTATTTAAGGCTTCAAAGGCATATTTCGATTGGTTACAAGCCTATAAAAATAAAGCGGTTTTTGACAATTTTGTAGAAAATGCAAATTCCAGATTAGACGGAATTAAGCGCAGTGCAGAATCCGGAGATATTGCATCTATTGATGTTGTGGAAGCAAATATTGCACTTCAGGACAGGCTGTTAAGTATGGAGCAGGCAAAAGTAGAACTAAGAAACAAGACACTGGAATTATCCAATTTTTTGTGGATGGAGAATGACATTCCCATAGAATTACAACCAAATGTGATACCTAATGTTCGAATCAATAAGGAAGTAGATATAACATTGGAGATATTGGGTAAACCCCTGGATAGTTTCTCTCTGGAAAACCATCCCAAAATTAAGTCTTTGGGGTTTAAATTGGCTGGTTTGGAGGTTGATAAAAGGTTAAAGGCAAATAAGATATTGCCCAAAATAGATTTGGAATACAACTTTCTGACAGAAACACCAGAATTTCTTAATTCCTTTCAAACCCAGCAATATAAAGGGGGTGTAAAATTTAGATTCCCGCTTTTTCTCAGAAAGGAAAGAGGAGATCTTGAACTTGCAAAATATAAATTAAGTGACACCCAGTTTGAAATCGATAATGCTGAGATAGAGATAAGAAATAAGGTGCTGGCAATCTATGCAGCTCTTGACTCTTACCAGGTTCAGGATGATCTTATCAAAAATATAGTTTCGGATTATAATCGATTACTGGCTGCAGAAGAAAGAAAATTTGATTTTGGCGAAAGTTCTTTATTTTTAATCATAAACAGGGAAAGCAAGCTTATTGATTCGGAGCTTAAACAAAATGAAGTTCAGAACAAGTTTTTAACTGAAAAAGCAAAGCTTTTCAGGAGCCTTGCGATAAATCCCGAAAATCTTTAAAAATTGGAATGGTATAAATAACAATTTTCATATTTCCCGTAATTCATCCAGAAATCTATACAGGTGATGCAAACTTGGAATAATAACCCACAGGAACAGAATACGATTAGTGACTAACAGGGTTTACTTACTTTGAAACAGGTAAGTGATTGTTCCTTTTTGACTTGCTCTTGAAGCTGAACTAAATTGTGCCTTTAAGGCATAGGCGATAGCATTATCCACAAGGCAGCCATTGGACGTATTGGAGCTTTTTTCATTAAAATCGGCATCAATGACATTGCCTGAAGCATCTACTTCAATATTAATCACGACCTTACCACCTTCAATACAGGTGTATATTGGCGGTGGAAGCAAATAATTGTCACGATCAATTAATGAATATGAAATGGAAGTTTTCCTTTCTTTCAGATTATTTGTGAATTCCGTTTTCTTTGCTTCAACCTCTTCAAGTTGTTGCTTTTTTTCTTCTCTTTTTTTAACAATTTCCTTAAGGCCGGCAGCATAATCTGAGTCTGAATTCAGAAACTCGTCGAATTCTTCTTCATTCATCAAAGCTTCTTTTTCCTCCAATATTTCTTCAAGTGTTTTAAGGGGTTCCGGTTCTTCCAAACTGGATTTGGCAGTTTCATTAAAAGCCATATGGCTTTTGATAGGATCTGCATTGGCTAAATCTTCCTGTTTTTCTAACTCTTCAATTATTTTTTCAAGTTCCTCGTTCATTAAACTCATTTCAATAATATACTCTTCCTGCTCCTCAGACCCTAAATGAATATTAAAAAGTAATAATATCACAATGGTAAGAGAGAAGAAGGTTATTATAAAAGAAAGCTGACTTCGATTCAGGTTCATTATGCTATAACCAAGTTTTTAATAATATATTTTATCAAAAGCTTATTTTAAGGGTGTTAAACACTCATCATTTCTTTAAAAACTTCAGGTGTCATCGCATTATTTACGTTGTAATCCCCTATTTTGGTTCTTCTAAGTGAAGTTAAGTGAGCTCCTGAATCCAATGCCTTTCCAAAATCATGGGCGACAGATCTTATATAAGTACCCTTACTGCATTGTATCCGGAATCGAAATTCCGGCAGATTTATTTCCAAAATCTCAAATTCATGAATTTCTACAATCCGGTCTTTTATATCTAAACCCTTACCCTCTCTTGCATATTCATACATGCGCTTTCCGTCTTTTTTCAAAGCTGAAAAAACTGGAGGTTTTTGTGCCATCTTACCCAGAAATAAGGCCCTGGTCTTATGAATAAGTTCATGGGTAATATGATCCGTTGGATATTCATAATCAACTGCTGTCTCCAGGTCGTAAGAAGGGGTTGTACTGCCCAGGGATATGGTGCCTTCATACTCTTTTGGCATACCTTGGAATTCACTGATTCGCTTGGTAAATTTCCCTGCACATATTACTAAAAGTCCGGTTGCCAGGGGATCTAAAGTTCCTGCATGGCCCACCTTAATTTTTTTTAACTGAAATCGTTTTCTAATGGACCATTTTACGGCATTAACTGCCTGAAAAGAAGACCAATTTAAAGGTTTGTCAATTAGAATAAGTTGTCCCTCCAAAAAGTCTTCCTTGGTTTTCAAGACCATAATTTATATAAAAGATATGTATTAAAGGGCTTAAGCCCATAGACCAAACCCTATGGCAATACAGCCTATAATAAAACAGTAAATAGCAAAGTAACTCAACTTGCTTTTTTTTACGAGTTGAATCATCCAGGTACATGCAGCTAAGCCTGCTATAAAAGCAGCAATAAAACCTGCGCCCATAGCAAGCGTATGCTCACTTTGAAATTGGAGCTCCCCTCCAATAATATCTTTAGCCATTTTACCTATTATAAGTGGCACAACCATTAAAAATGAAAATCGGGCTGCTTTGGTTTTATCTACTCCCAGCAATACTGAGGTGGAAATTGTTGCTCCGCTCCTGGAAATACCGGGTAATATGGCTATGGCCTGAGAAACACCTATTATAAAAGAATTTAAATATGTCACCTTTTTTTCAGTTTCACGTGCTCTATCGGCAAGGTATAGCAGTAAGGCGGTAATAATAAGCATATAACCAACAAATGCGACATTACCACCAAAAAACCCTTCCAGTTGCTCTTCAAATAGCAGGCCCACTAATGCAGCAGGAATCATGGAGATGATAATTTTTAAAGAAAAACGGGTTTCCTCATTCCACTTAAATTGAAATAATCCTTTGATAATTTCCCATACATCTTTCCTAAAGACCACAAGAGTACTTAAGGCAGTAGCAAAATGGAGTACAACGGTAAATAACAGGCTTTCCTCAGGGATAGAATTATCGCCTAAAATTGCCTTTCCCAGTTCCAGGTGACC
>JAHEBI010000325.1 GCA_024642325.1 Eudoraea sp.
GAACCATTTATATAGGCGTTTAGCTAAATTTCTAATAATTTATATAGTTAATGGGTTTTGATTATCTTAACAACCGGGAAATTTCATTGGAAGCAAAAATCATATTTTTCCCTTATGAAAAGAAATGCCTTAAAGCATATAATTTATGAAAGGACTTGATTCGTTAGATTGGGTGGTAATAGCTGCCTATTTCGTGATATTACTGGGAGTAGCCTGGTGGGTTATTAAACAAAAGCAGAAGAATACGGAGGATTATTTCCTTGCCGGACGAAATATTGGCTGGTTTATAGTTGGTGCCTCTATTTTTGCTTCTAATATAGGTTCTGAGCACGTTGTAGGCCTCGCCGGAAATGGTGCCGGAGATAAAATGCCCCTGCTTATTTATGAGTTACATGCCTGGATAGTATTAATGCTGGGCTGGGTTTTTCTGCCTTTCTATGCGAGGAGCGGGGTGTTTACCATGCCTGAATTTCTCGAAAAACGTTTTGATTCCAGATCCAGATGGGTTTTGTCTGTTGTATCTTTAATAGCCTATGTATTGACCAAAGTTTCCGTTACAATCTATGCCGGAGGTGTTGTGGTTTCGGCATTGCTGGGAATTCCTTTTTGGATTGGTGCAGTAGCTACTGTGATACTTACCGGATTGTATACCGTACTTGGAGGAATGCGTGCCGTAGTTTATACAGAAACCATTCAGGCGGTAGTTTTGGTATTGGGTGCCGGTATATTGACTTTTCTGGGTTTAGATGCTGTTGGAGGATGGGGTGAGTTAAAAGAGACCATTGGGCCGGAATATTTTAACATGTGGCGCCCAAATTCAGATCCCGATTATCCCTGGCTTCCGCTCTTTATTACAAGCACGGTTGTTGGTATCTGGTACTGGTGCACGGATCAGGTAATTGTGCAAAGAGTGCTTTCTGCAAAAAATATTAAAGAGGGCAGGAGAGGAAGTATATTTGGAGCACTTTTGAAGCTTATGCCGGTCTTCCTTTTTTTAATACCGGGAGTAATTGCATTGGCACTTAAAATGCAGGGCAAACTGAACTGGGATAGTCCGGATGAGGCCTTTCCCGTGCTAATGAGTAATTTAATGCCATCTGGGTTACGAGGCCTCGTTGCAGCGGGGTTGTTGGCAGCTTTGATGAGCTCTCTGGCTTCTGTGTTTAATTCCTGTTCTACCTTGTTTACCCTGGATATTTATAAAAAGTTACGTCCTGAAAAGCCGGAAGAAGAATTGGTGAAGACTGGACGAATTGCCACCTTTTTTGTGGTAGGCCTCGGTCTTTTATGGATTCCGATTATCACCTCCCTTTCTGATGGCCTTTATGAATATCTGCAGAATGTACAGGCTTATATTTCACCTCCTATAGCCGCGGTTTTCTTGTTAGGGATATTTTATAAGCGTATTAATGCCAATGGTGCTATTGCCACCTTGATCGGGGGCTTTATCATTGGTTTTGGAAAGCTTACGATGGAGATTGTCAAATCAAGTTTTACCGAGGGAAGTGTCATGTATGCCATAGCAGATATAAATTGGTTGGTTTTTGGGGCCTATTTTTTCGCCATGTGCATTGGCATTGCTGTGGTTGTGAGTATGATGTATCCGGCACCTTCGCCAGCTCAGCTGCAAGGGCTTACTTTTGGAACAATTAGCTCTGAACAGCGGGCAGTAAATAAGGCAAGTTATAATTGGGTGGATATTATAACATCGGTATTGATTATTGCCATTGTAGGATATATCATGATTTCATTTAGCACGTTGGCACTTTAGATTTTAGTCAGCGAGTTCCATGAATCTAAGTGCCCAAGACAACATAATCTAACTAATCTAATTTGAAGGATCCGTTTCTGAAGGAACCCGATTCAAAAATCATATACTTCAAAAAGAATTGAACGATATGCCGGATATTAGTAATATTAGAAAAAGGAAAGTTTTGTAAAAACTTCAATGCCCGGCTGTGATCCTTGAAAAAGCCAGAGTTTCAAAAGAAAAATCAGTTTAATAAATAACCCCTTTTTGACTTTTATGATCAAACCTGGTGTAAATCAATATGAACGTATTGTGTTCTGTAGCCATAGGCGGCAACTACCAAAAAGCATATGAGGGGTAATACAAATGAAAAATTTACTTCCGGCACACCAAGAATTTCAATATCGGTATATCCTGACCCTCCAAAATCCAAAATTGAACCCTGGAGAACTGGCATGATGGCCCCGCCTACAATAGCCATTACCAAAAATGCCGCCCCAAACTTTGAGTCATCACCAACACCCTCCAAAGCAATTCCGTAAATAGTGGGAAACATCACTGACATACAAAACGAAATGCCAACCAGGGAATATAAGCCTGTCATTCCCGGAATAAAAATTGCACCCAGGGTAAAGACCATAGCTCCCAATGCAAAATACATCAGTAAATCGCCGGAGTTTACATATTTTAATAAATAGGTGCCAATCCAACGGCCGGTCAAAAAGAGAATTAATGCCCAGTATGCATAAGTCACCGCACTTCTGTTGTCAATTCCCAAAGTTTCCGCATATTGATAAATATAGGTCCAGCACATAATCTGTGCCCCTACATAAAACATTTGTGCTATAACACCTTCGACAAATTTCCTTCTCTTAAAAAGTCGTTTTACTGCAGAAGACACAGAACCGTTCATGTTTTCCTTTTTCTCCGGCATTTTTACAAGAACAATAAGTACAAGCATGACCAGAACAAACAGGCCAAGAATAACATAGGGGTTTCGCACAACCAACAGATCGGATGTCTTCACGGCAGTTTTGGCAGTTTCAGATAGGGTATCGTATATGGCCTCACCCCGTTCATCCAAGTCGTCTGACTGGAGAGAGCCTAAAATAAAGGTTTGAGCAATAAATAAACCTGTTAGAGCCCCAATAGGATTAAAGGCCTGTGCGAGGTTTAATCTGCGTGTTGCTGTTTTTTCATCTCCCATGGATAAAATAAACGGATTTGCCGTGGTTTCAAGAAAAGCCAAACCAAATGTCAGAATGTATAAGGCGGCCAGAAAAAAGCCAAACTCCTCATAAGCAGCAGCGGGATAGAATAATAATGCTCCAATTGAATACAGGATCAGCCCTAAAATAATTCCTTTTTTATAGGTATATTTTTTAATGAACATGGCCGCAGGAAATGCCATGGTAAAATATCCCCCGTAAAAAGCCATTTGAACCCAGGATGCCTGCGTATTATTCAATTCCAAAATCTTCTTAAAGGCCGATACCATGGGATTGGTGATGTCGTTGGCAAATCCCCATAATGCAAATAAAGATGTGATTAGTATAAAAGGAAGCAATACCTCTTTGGTGACAACCGGTATTTTTTTGTTATTATCCATAATGGTTATTTCTTGGATAGATTAATCATTGTCTTGCGTTAATAGTGATCTGTCCAGATGAACATAACCCCCATCAACAGTTATAAATTGTCCGGTAGTGTGTGACGATCTTTCTGAGATAGTAAACAAACACGTATCTGCAATCTCCTGTGGGGTTGTCATTCGGTTTTCCAAAGGAATTTTTTTTATAATTGACTTCAGTTTTTTGTCCCCGTTTTCAATAGATTTAATCCAGGTTTCGTAGGAGGGAGTCCAGCATTCTGCTATTATGATAGCATTAGAGCGGATACCATATGTAATCAGGTCTACTGCCCATTCGCGCGTAAGCCCCAAAACCCCACCTTTAGATGCGGCATAGCCGGATGTTCCTCCCTGACCTGTCAGTGCCACTTTCGATCCAATATTCAGAA
>JAHEBI010000326.1 GCA_024642325.1 Eudoraea sp.
AAAACGCAAAAAATAAAGAGGAAATTGCCAGTGAAGCTGCAAATAAAGAGGCAGGTACAAATGATAATGTTGTAGTTCAGGAAAGCGGGACCTCCTATAATCCTGCTGAGAAATCAAATACCGATGTTGCTGCTGATCAGGTTCAGCAAACAGCGGTGCGGGAAGAGGAAAAGAATCAGTCTGGGCTTGCCGAAGAAGACGGAACAAATGAAGATGCGGTGGTGAGTTCAGCACCAGAGAGCAATACTTCATCCGGCATTGGGGAAAAATCGGCAGAGGACACTGGCACGGATATGGCCTACAGCAATGATCAGGACCCGGGTGTTACTGATAAAAAGAAGATCATCAATATCAATAGTATTTATTTTGATTTTGACAAACACAACATCCGCTATGACGCCAGGCTCGAAATGGATAAATTGGTCAAAATATTGAAGGATTATCCCCAAATGAAAATTGAGGTGAATGCTCATACAGATATCCGTGGAACAAAAAAGTACAATGATACATTGTCAGTAAAACGGGCGGATGAAACGGTACAGTATCTGATCAATAAAGGTATTGAAGCCGAAAGGGTTTCGGGAAAAGGATTCGGTGAAATGCAGTTGGCACAAAAATGCAGCGTAAAGCCTTGTACTGCTTTTGAGCATCAATTGAATCGCAGGTCAGAATTTTTAATTTTCAATAACGGTGCTGAAGATGTTATCGTGAAATCCGGCAACAGATTAAATGTAATGGATGAAAATAAGAATTATTATACTTCCAATTCGGGCCTTTTCATAAATTATAATTTTTTCGATGATGATGAGGTATATACCGTCCAGATTGGTGCATTTCAAGGAAACGTCCAAAACAATAAATACAGCAAGCTAACCGATTTATTTCATCATCGCTATGATGACGGATTTAGCAGGTATTTTGCAGGTATTTTTGAAACATCTTCTGAAGCCAGAAAACATATGAGGCAGATGAGAAAGAATGGTTTTGCAGATGCCTTTGTGGTTGGATTGAAAGGTGAAGAAAGGTTTTAAGGACTAAGGACTAAGTTTTAAGGACTAAATTATTACTTCACCGTATCACTGCATCACCGCATTACTTTATCACTCTATCATTACATCATTAGTTCATTATTTCATTAGTTCATTGTTTCAATATATCATTGTTCCAACGTATCCTTTTCTTCCCTATTTTTTGACCAGAATCAATTGACCTGTTGACTGTCATCATTTTATAAATATAGCTATTCAGCTAACTTTAAGGTTCATTTTTTAAATTCATCATTATGAAAAATCTAATAGTCCTTATCAGATTCTTCATCGCAATTATTTTTTTACAGTCCTGTGCAGATGATTCGGATGAACCTGTTATATTGAGTAAACTTGAAGTGAAGGAATTTACGAGTACTGCTCTATTAAATAATCCTGCGAATAATTCAGAGATTAGAAAAATGCAGGTATATACGCCTAAAGGATACGATCAAAACAACGGCCAACGGTACCCTGTAGTTTATCTTCTTCACGGATTGCCTTTTTCAGAAGAATCCTTTGTTTTAAAATCAACCTGGGATGACTGGATTGGAGAGACAAGTCCTTTTCAAAACTATCCTGATTTTCCTGAGGAAGGTTTCAAAAATTGGATCGACGGACTTATTGAGTCAGGTAAAATTGATCCTATGATCATCGTAATGCCCAATGCGATGAATAATAATTATGGCTTCAGTTTTTATACCAATTCGGAGCTTAATGGAGGTTTTGAAGATTATATTGTTAATGATCTGGTAAAATATATGGATAGCCATTACAGTACCATGGCCAATAAAGACGGGCGGGCAGTAATAGGATTTTCTCAGGGAGGTTATGCTGCCGTCAAATTTGGGATGACACATTCAGATATCTTTGGTGTTGTGGCCGGTCATACCGGAATGTTATTCCTTGATGGTGTTCTGTCATTGGGGCCAATGATTTCGGCTGAAAACCCGGATGGAAATATTGTACCCGATCCTAATAAATTTTTTACAAGTGCCGTGTTTGCTATGAGTTCAGCATGGTCGCCCAATATTAACAATCCACCTTTTATGGTTGATTTACCGTTTCTGTTTCCTTCAGGCGAAGTTATTCCTGAGGTAAGGAACCGTTGGCTCGAAAATTGCACTTTTGCGATAATGGATCAATATCAGGTTCAAATGAAATCATTGAACGGCATCTTTGTGGATTGTGGTACCATGGATGAATTAGGCATGGCCCCAATAGTGGAAGCCTTTGTTGGCAAAATGAATGCCTTTGGCATTGATCATACCTATGAGACCTTTGAAGGAGGACACTTTGATAAAATGTTTTCAAGGCTGGAGATCTCCCTGGCCTATTGTTCAGACAGAATGAATTAATAACCATGGGGTAACACCAGAATAAAAAAGCAGCCATTTGGCTGCTTTTTTTAATTCCTTATGATGATAAAAGTCATTTAGTCAACGTTGTTTTATTATATTATTGTTTCATTGCTCACCTGCACTGGTCAGAGTTCATCTTAACGCCTAAAATTTTCCCATTCTTTTCAGTAGTTTTCACACATTGTTTGGTCCTGCTATTATACCAGGCCTTTATGATGTGATCACCATCTTTATAATTTCTCGTTTCCTGAAAACCTCGTTCCCGCATTTTACTATAGGCAGAGCTAACTACCATATGATCCAGATCATTACAATCTATATGAGTGGCATTGCCCCCCTGACCTGAATGGTAGGAACTTTGGTTTGCTCTTTCAGTAACACCAACGCCATAACCTTTTGAATAGGCGGAAATTTGATTGCTGTCAGTATAAATACTGTGGTACGGGTGATTATACAAGCCATCATTGTAACCTCTTTCAAAGGCTGAATCGTGAGAATTATTATCGTAATGATTGTAGTTATTGTCCTGGTGATGATGGGCCTGATGTGAATTGTAATTGGAATTGTGGTAACCCATATCCTGGTTGCTGTTATTCCCGTTTTGATTGCAATCAAAAGGAGTTGCGTTCAAGATAGATTGTACTCTGCCATCACTTACTTTTGAGCAAACACATTTTCTCTGCGTTGGGTTCCACCAGTAAGAATAAGCAGAATAACCAGATTTTGCAGTTTTGATGTGAACATATCCTCTGTTTTGTAAATCCATTTCGGCGCTACTCCCTCTTAGGTCAATAAGATCTTGTAGCCCACTTGATTTAGTCTGGCCCATTAGGGAGGATGCCAACAACATGAATACTAAGGTAATTTTTAATGTTTTCATAGGGGAAGATTGTTTAAAGTCTGATTTAAAAATAAATAGTTAAGATAATTATTTTTTTTTAAATGACAATAGTTCAAAAAAACACATATCATTTGAACTCAAAGAAACAATTGAGCGGTTTGAAGTAAGAAGGACTGAGTGTTAAATACTAAGGACTAGTTTTTAAGTACTAAATCATTACATCATTAGTTCAATGTATCATTATTTCATTGTTGTTCCGAGGGGGTGAGAATTCAGAGGTGAGAAGTAAGAAGGACTAAGTGTTAAGGACAAAGCGCTAACTACTTTTCATTCTTTCAATATATCATTCTATCAATGTATCATTATATCAATACATCAATAAATCATTATTACAACATGGTAATTCCAAAATAGATCAGATATTTGCACTGTTAAATGAATCCTATGAACCAAAGGTCTGCCCAACGAGTCTCTTTGAGCGTTTTTTTCTTTTTACTTGGCTTTTGCTTTGCCTCCTGGGCTTCTCGTATTCCTTCGAT
>JAHEBI010000327.1 GCA_024642325.1 Eudoraea sp.
GATTAAAAAGAACTTCAGCCAAAATTTTATCCCTACCTGCGCTATTAATTTACATTTGGTGGACCATAGCATAAGTAGGTTAAGTTCATGGTAAGATTTGGGGAAAAAGGCAGGTGCAAACCTGCCTTTTTTATTTCTGATAATCAGTAAATTATGACTTTCATGGTTTATATTTTACTGCTTATTCCATTGTTGATCTATTTCTGAAAGCCTAAAATTTACCAAAAATTCTTTGTTATTTCTCACAATACCAGTAATTTAGTAATGCCATAGCATAAGTAGGTTAAGTTTATGGTAAGATTTGGGACGAAAAGGGTGGGGGCTTCTCCACCCTTTTCTATATAATAAAAAACCTCCCTGATAAATCAGGGAGGTTTTGTTTCTTCGATAAATTTTGGATTACAACCGGATTGTCAATTACTTATTTGAGCTATACAATTCAGCAACTTTGTCCCAGTTGATTATATTAAAAAAACTATTAATATAATCCGGCCTTCTATTTTGATAATTTAAATAATATGCATGTTCCCAAACATCCAATCCCAAAATTGGATGACCTCCACAACCGGTGCCGGGCATCAACGAATTATCCTGATTTGGTGTTGAGCAAACCTCTACTTTCCCTCCTTTATGAACGCAAAGCCAGGCCCAGCCAGATCCGAATCTTGTCGCTGCAGCATTACTAAAAACATCCTTGAAGGCATCAAAAGAACCATAAGCCTTCTCAATAGCAGCCGCTAGTTCCCCCTTAGGTTTCCCGCCACCATCAGGAGTCATTATATCCCAAAATAAAGTATGATTATAGTAGCCACCACCATTATTACGGACAGCGCTATTGGACATATCCAAATTTTTCAATATATCCTCAATAGACTTGTTTGCAAGATCTGTGTTCTCAATTGCAGCATTAAGTTTTGAAGTGTAGCCGCCATGATGCTTTGTATAGTGTATCTCCATGGTTCTAGCATCAATATAGGGTTCTAATGCATTATATGCATAAGGTAGTTTTGGTAATTCAAATGCCATTTCTAAACGTTTTAAGTTAATAATTAGAGTCTTTCAAAGTTACTCTATTTAACATATATATCGACCTAATTATTTGTTAAGAACTCTTTAAGATTATGTAATTTGCAATAAAAAATTAGTGCAGAGCAGCTCATTTAACATTTATAACGCTTCAGCCGGATCAGGGAAAACCTTCAAGCTCGTACAGGAATACCTAAAAATTGTACTTTCTGCAGAAAATTCCAACCTTTTTCATCAAATACTGGCCATCACATTTACAAACAAGGCTGCAAATGAGATGAAAAGCCGCATTCTTGATAGCCTATTTGAATTCAGCTATCCTGAAAATCAAAAAAAGGCTTCAGAATTATTTCAATTGTTGGCTAAAGATCTAAACCTTGAACATGATCAATTACGTAAAAGGGCGAACATCACATTAAAGCAAATCCTGCATAATTACGCATTTTTTGATATCTCGACCATAGATAAATTTACACACAGGCTGATAAGGACTTTTGCCAAAGACCTGAAAATCCCGCAGAATTTTGAAGTTGTCCTGGATACAGAACTTTTATTGAATGAAGGAATTGGAAGGCTGATTAACAAAGCGGGGTCGGATAAGCTGCTTACAAAAGTTCTTATTGATTTTGCCTTTGAAAAAATTAAGGACGCCAAAAGCTGGGATGTAGCCTATGACCTTACTAAAATGGGTAAATTGTTATTTGAGGAAAATCAGTCCATTCATTTGGAGCGTTTAAAAAATAAAAGCCCCCAGGATTTTTTAATTCTCAAAAACTTAATTCAAAAAAAAGTTGCGGTTTTGGAAGATGAAGCCAGAGATCTGGCAAAGCAAGCACTGGATGCTATATCCCGGTCCGGTTTGGATTTTGAAGTATTCTCCAGAAAAACACTTCCAAACCATTTTATCAAAATTTCTGATTTAGTATTTGATCCGACAAAGCTTTACAACAATCAACTGGAAAAAAATTTACAGGAAGGTAAAATTTTTAAGTCAGGAATTCAGATCCCAAGTTCAGAATTGGTTTTGGTTCTTGAAAAGTATTTTTTGGAAATTAAAAAGAAGTTATATCAAAGAGCTTTTTTGCAGAATTCGTATAAAAATATAGTGCCCTTAACAGTTTTAAATGCAATCCAGCAGGAAATTAAAGCAATTGAAGTAGAACGCGATCAGATTCCAATATCCTCGTTTAATACTATTATTTCAAATGAGATAAAGAACCAGCCCGCTCCCTACATTTATGAACGATTAGGAGAAAAATATCGTCACTACTTTATTGATGAATTCCAGGATACTTCTCAAATGCAATGGGATAATCTAATTCCACTAATAGCCAGCGCCCTGGAGAGTCAGGATGAACAGGGTAATATAGGAACTTTATTACTCGTGGGGGATGTCAAACAAGCTATCTACAGATGGCGAGGCGGGCGTGCAGAACAATTCCTCAACCTGATTAACAAGGAAACCAATCCTTTTGCAGTAACACCGCATATTAAAACGCTTGAAAAAAATTACCGGAGCAGAGAAGAACTGGTAAAATTCAACAACTCCTTTTTTACAATCACTTGCCCATTCCTAAATAATGTACAGTACAATTCACTTTTTCTGGATGGAAACCAGCAAAATTTCAATAACAAAAAAGGCGGGTCTGTAACATTGAATTTTATTGAGATGCCTCAGGAAAATATGGATTTGGAATATTGTAATGAGGTAAACGCATCAATCCAGGAAGCCATCGCAGATAATTATAATTATGCCGACATATGTATACTTACCAGAAAACGTAAACACGGTATCATATTAGCCGATTTTCTCGTACAACAAAATATTCCAATTATTTCTTCCGAAACACTTTTGCTGAAGAACAATCCAAAAGTTAACTTTCTGGTCAATCTATTAAAGCATATCAATGCGCCAGAGGATCCGGAAGTATGCTATGACATATTATATTTTCTGGCTGCAAACAAGGCTAACAAACACGAATTTATCGATAAATATTTAACTGATTTACCGACAGCTCTAAAAGAATTTTTCGACTTTTCTGTGCAACAAGTAAAGTACACCACTTTATACGATGGTCTTGAATACGCTATAAAACAATTTAACCTGATTGAAAATTCAGATGCCTACCTCACTTATTTTATGGATGAAGTAATAGATGCAGAACAAAGGGAGGATACCGGTATTGCATCATTTTTAGATTATTGGGAAAAGAAAAAGGAAAGACTCAGCATTGTAGCTCCGGAAAATTTAAATGCCGTTCGGATAATGACAATTCACAAAGCTAAGGGACTGGAATTTCCAATTGTCATATTCCCTTTTGCCAATACCAAAATTTATGATGAATTAGAACCCAAATTATGGTTGCCTGTTGAGAATCTTGGAAAGTTTAAAGAAGTGTTGATAAGCAAGAAATCAGAAGTTCTCCTATATGGGGAACCAGCCAGAACAATTTATGAGGAAGAGCAACATAAACTTGAATTGGATGCCTTTAATATTCTATATGTAGCTTTAACCCGGGCTGTTGATAGACTGGTTATAATAACGGAATTGCTTCTAAATGCCAGGAAAGAATTTAGATTGGATAATTACTCCGGTTTGTTTATCCACTTTTTAAAAAGCAAAGGAATCTGGGATGAACACAGAACCCTATATAATTTTGGATCAAATGAACCAAAGAGGCAAGAACAGTCAGTCCCAAAAGCACAAACACATATCCGCTATATATGTACCCAA
>JAHEBI010000328.1 GCA_024642325.1 Eudoraea sp.
GTGCTGACCGGATTCAAAACCTAAGGAGACATACCCTTTTTGATTGATATAACTTAACAGGGGGCCTTCCAGATATTCTTCTATCCCCAGAATTACAGGAACAGGAAATAAGCGTGAAAATTTTCGGTTTATTAAGGCGTCATTTATCGTGATAAAAGGTAATGTGGGGCTTGAGGTGGTATGAAAATCCACGAAATAGAAAGGGGGAGATTGAGTCTCGAATATTTCTGAAATTAGCAGATGTATGGCAGACAATTCATTTTCTTCAACTGTACGTTCCAATTCATTTTTGCTTTCTATTTCGTCTATGCCCGACCGTGTCCAAATCCGATTGAGGTCATGTACCAAATAGCGCTTCTTTTGAAGCAGTGCCGGCATATTGCCCCTAATTCCATAAACCGCGCCTTTTAATTCCGGGTCGGTCGCCTTTAATTGCGCAAAAACCTGTTCCAGGGCTTCAACGCCTGAAGGTTCATTTCCGTGTATTCCGGCAAACAAAACCAAAGTAGGACCCTTTTCCTTTCCGGAAATATGACCAATTATTCTTGATGTTTGAAGTTTTTCTATCGCCTTAGTCCCAATTTGGCTCATGAATCATAAATCATTGGTTGTGATAATTCCTATCAGCTTTTTCCCATCCACAACGGGCAGACAATTAATGCTATTTGTTGCCATAAGTTCTTCGGCCTCTTTTAGTGGTGTTTCTGAACTAACCGTGATCAGGTCTTTTGTCATAAGTGTCCCAATGCTTTCTTTTAACGTGCCTGGGTCATCTATATAATTTTGCACATCTGTCCAGGTGAGTAACCCGCTTAGATCCAGGTTTTGATCTAATATTGGAGCATGGTGGATATTTTTCCAAAGCATCATTTTTAATACCAATTCTGCGCTGTCATTCTCCTGTGCCGTCATTGTTTTAGTATTCATTCGGTCTTTCACGGTAAGATGGTCCTGAGGAATTACATATTCATCCCCCCTGGGTAATTGCCAGACATCAACTGTATATCGCTTTTCCTCCCGCTCGTGCATAGTAGCCACCAATATTTTAAGCGCATCGGGTGTCTTGTAACTTTCTTTTAGTTTTCGGAATGCCTTAATCATCCATCTGGAACCATTATTTGAACGGATCCTGTTTTCAATAATCGACAAATAGTGTTCCGCATCTCTTGGGGCAATACCCATACTATACAGACCCCTGAAAGCCATGGGCAAAAAGTGATCAAGTAGTAATTCATGGCTGCTAATGAGTTTGCCGTCCCAGTGAAATTGTGCAGCCATACCATATCTTGCCGCGTTGAAGAAATTTCCTTTTACATCTTTAAAATTCATTTTTTTATGAATTTCATCAAAGGCCTTAGGCCTTCCCTTCATAACTCCCACCCATAACATCATATTGGCAATTTCATCCTCCGTGGTCGGCCCGGAAGGCATATACCTGTTCTCTATTCTAATATGAGGCACATTATCCGTAACGCCATAGCACAGCCTGTTCCACTTATAAATGGTGCCATTATGAAGCGATAACGCTCTTAGTTTTGGTGTTTGTCCGCTTTGAAGCAATGACATACTATCTGTTTCAAAATCAGTGGTTAACAGGCTTCTAAACCTGATCACGGCATCTTTATAATAATCCGAGACAGATCCTGAAACCCAGTCATTTCCAAAACCAACTCTGGATTCCTTTTCGTTGAGGATAAAGGTACTTGCCCTGGTGTCAACACTTTGTGCAAATAAAGCAATGCGTGTTTCTTCCCACAATTCCTGCCCCATTAACAATGGAGAATTGGCACAAATAGAAAGTACAGGGCCGGAAATAGCCTGCGCCCAGTTATAGGTATCCGCAAAATTATCAGGGTCTATTTGAAGATGCGACTGGAAACTCGTATTGCAACCTTCATAAAGGATTGTGTTGTGATGAAGGTTTACCTCATCTACCCCTTTGATGTGAAGTTCAATATCATCTTTCCTTATATCCTTTATCGCTTCGTTTAAAACCCGATATCTTTTCAAAGGCGTCATATAAGACATTTCCAAAAATTTGGTGTCTACAGTAGGCAAAATTCCTGTTAAGATAACCTTAGTCCCGTATTTAGCAGCGCTTGATCTGGCCTTATCGAGCAATTCGTTTAACTGTTTGTGCAACTCAGAAAAACATCGGTCTTTCAATACTACAGGATCCAGGTTAATTTCCAGATTATACAAGGTTAATTCGGATGTAAAATGGGGGTCGTCAATGTCTCTAATAATTTCATCCGCCTTATTTGTGGGTTCCCAGTTTTCATTCGTAAGGCAGAATTCCTGTTCCGCTCCAATATGATAGGGAGCCTTCAGAAACATTTTATTCTCAAGCATATATTCAAGTGCCTCAATATCTGTAAGCAATTGATCAATATATCCAACTTTATCTTCGCCCCTGGTAATCTTTTTTACATTGAATTCCCCCATAATAATACCTGTTTAGTAGTATAGTTTTGAAATATAATCCAATGCAAGATAAAATCCTAGTTCGTGGGAAAATATGATACTTATCATAAGTAAGGGCGTGGTATTTATTCCTTAATTTAGCTGCGTTATGTCTTCAAAATTTCCAAGAAAAGAAAAATTAAAAAGCGAGATCCTCATAAGCAGGCTTTTTGAAGAAGGAAAGTCCATTTCCAGCTATCCCTTAAAGTTGATCTATTTGGATATAAAAGGACCGGCTGCAGCAAAAATTCAATGTGGGGTTACCGTGCCCAAAAGAAATTTCAAAAGTGCTGTAAAAAGAAATCGAATTAAAAGACTTCTAAGGGAGAGTTACAGGCTGCACAAAGAAGAAATTTTTAACAACATCGAGGGAAGCTTTGCGTTTCTATTTTTATACCTTGGAAACGAATTACCGGATTACAGAGAAGTAGAAAGGCATATGCAGGTAATCCTTAAAAAATTTTTAATAAAAGTAACCGATGAAAACCCTATTAAGTAAAAAAATACTGGTGCCGGCACTGGCGGTTGTCCTGCTGGTTGTTGGAAGTAGTTTTAAAAGTGATTTTTTTGAAATTGCCAAGCAGATAGAAATTTTTACCACGCTTTTTAAGGAGCTGAACATGAACTATGTAGATGAGACAAATCCTGCTGAGTTAATGGATACAGCCATAAAGAATATGCTGGATGATCTGGACCCTTATACTAAATTCCTGAACGAACAGGACGTTGAAGCGTATAAAATAAATAATGCAGGGGAATATTCCGGGATTGGATCGTTGGTTCGCTCCTATGATAACAAACTGGTTATTATTGAACCCTATAAAGGTTATCCGGCAGACAAGGCAGGTTTAAAAGCGGGAGATGAAATTATTAAAATAGGAGACATCCCTGTAGCCGATTTTAAAGACGATGCTAGCGAATTATTAAAAGGAGCCAACAATACAAAAGTTGAGGTAACCTATAAAAGGCAAGGTAAAACAAATACCACTATAATTGAAAGAGAGGCCATTGAAGTTGATGCCGTCCCATTTTATAATATGGTCAATGAAACTACGGGTTATATAGTGCTTTCTAAATTTAATGCAAAGGCCACTTCACAGACCAAGGCTGCCCTTTTGGATTTAAAGGGAAAAGGGGCTCAGCAAATTATTTTGGACCTTAGGGGAAATCCCGGGGGACTCTTGTCGGAAGCAATCAACGTAACCAATCTGTTTGTGCCAAAAGGAGAATTGATTGTAACTACTAAATCCAAGGTAAAAAAATTCAACAGCGAATACAAAACAAAA
>JAHEBI010000015.1 GCA_024642325.1 Eudoraea sp.
AATCTTCTGTGTTAATATTTCAAATTAATGATTTCCAAAAATAAATTATTTTAGATACATCTATAAAAAAATAGGGGGTATTTATCAAGAAAATCGACATAATTATTAACACCCCCAATTTTTTGAGGGGATTTTGCAATATTTGCATAAATAGCTCATAATTCTATGAATTGTTTAATTTTGTTCCTAATCTAACTTTCAAACACATTTTATGTCAAAAATAAGATTCAATGCAATTTCAGAGAGCCTAAAACGTCAGCAGATGCCCATAGCAGAAAACGGGAGGCGATCAGAATTGTTTGGGACCCAGGTTTTCAACGAAGACAGAATGCTGCAATACCTTACTAAGGATGCTTATTTAAGTGTTAAGGCAGCAATATTCTCCGGTTCCAAAATTGATAGAAAAATAGCCGATCAGATAGCTGAGGCGATGAAAGGATGGGCTATTACCATGGGTGCGACTCACTATACGCATTGGTTTCAGCCATTAACCGGTGCAACCGCAGAAAAACACGACGCTTTCTTTGATCTGTTAGCGGATGGCAGAGCAGTAGAAAAATTTGGCGGGGCTCAACTTGTCCAGCAGGAACCGGATGCTTCCAGTTTTCCAAGTGGTGGTATACGCAATACCTTTGAGGCAAGGGGCTATACGGCCTGGGATCCTACTTCTCCCGCGTTTATTTATGGAACGACACTCTGCATTCCTACCATTTTTGTTTCCTATACAGGTGAAGCCCTGGATAATAAGGCTCCGCTTTTGAGGGCCTTACATGCGGTAGATATGGCCGCAACAGCTGTAGCCAAATATTTTGATAAAAATGTCACTAAGGTCAACGCAACCCTGGGATGGGAACAGGAGTATTTTCTGATTGACAAAGCATTGGCCAGCTCACGCCCCGATATCATTCTTACCGGCCGGACACTTGTAGGACATCTGGCAGCTAAAGGACAGCAACTGGACGATCATTATTTTGGGGTTATTCCCACCAGGGCAATAAACTTTATGCGCGATCTGGAAAAAGAATGTGTTAAGTTGGGTATTCCTGTTAAAACCAGGCATAATGAAGTAGCGCCTAACCAGTTTGAATTGGCACCTGTATTTGAGGAGGCAAATCTGGCAGTGGATCATAATTTGCTGCTAATGGATGTTATGGAAAAGGTGGCCGACAGGCATTATTTTAAAGTCCTTTTTCACGAAAAACCCTTTGCAGGGATTAATGGATCAGGGAAACACAACAATTGGTCGCTGGCAACAGACACAGGTGTTAACCTTTTAAGTCCGGGTTCTACCCCCATGAAAAACCTGCAGTTTCTCACTTTTTTTGTCAACACCATAAAAGCTGTTGATACTTATGAGGAATTGTTGCGATCTTCCATAGCTTCTGCCAGTAATGATCACAGGCTGGGCGCAAATGAAGCTCCGCCGGCTATTTTTTCAATTTTTATTGGTACGCAGCTTAGTAATGTTTTGGATGAACTGGAAGGGGTTTCCAAAGGAAAGCTGTCGCCGGAAGAGAAAACAGAATTAAAACTTAATGTTGTTGGTAAGATCCCTGAGATATTGCTGGATAATACAGATAGAAACAGAACCTCCCCCTTTGCTTTTACCGGAAATAAGTTTGAGATGAGGGGGGTGGGCTCTAAAATGAATTGTGCAAAACCTATGACAATTCTGAATACTATTGTGGCACAGCAATTAAAGGAATTTAAAAAGGAAGTGGATATTTTAATTGATAAAAAGAAATTAAAAAAAGATGAGGCAGTTTTTAATGTTTTGAGAGAATATATTAAGTCTTCAAAAAGAATTCGTTTTGACGGGGATGGCTATAGTATGGAATGGGAAAAAGAAGCGAAAAAGAGGAAGTTGAGTAATAATAAAAATACGCCTTCCGCTATTCAGGTCATGACCTCCAAAGAAAGTTTGGAACTTTTTAATGGCCTCGAGGTAATGAGTACCATTGAAGTAGAAGCCAGGAAGGAGGTAGAACTGGAAACTTACATTCTTCAGACACAAATTGAAGGCAGAATCTTTAATGAGCTCGTATACAGCCATATTATTCCTTCCGCGATTGAATACCAGAATAAATTGATTAAAAATGTACTGGGCCTGAAAGAGATCTATGGCGCGGCGCATAAGAAATTATCTGAAGGCCACCTCACCCTGATTGAACAGATTGCTGAGCATCTGGTGGATATAAAAAAGAACACCGACGATATGACCAACGCCAGAAAGATTGCCAACAATTTAAAGGACCTGAATAAGAAAGCTTTCGCCTACTGCGATAACGTCCGGCCTTATTTTGATAAAATCAGATATCATAGTGATAAGCTGGAACAACTAATCGATGATCAGTCCTGGCCTCTTACCAAGTACAGGGAATTATTGTTTATTAAATAGGCTAATAATTAAAGCTCACATTTTGTGGGCTTTTTTTATGGTTTATCCTATTTTTGCGGAAACCAAAACCCATGGATTCGTCTACAAGTAAACGTTATGACCAAAGAGGGGTTTCTGCCTCCAAGGAAGACGTACATAATGCTATAAAAAATATTGACAAAGGTCTGTTCCCTAAGGCATTTTGTAAGATTGTAGAGGACTACCTCACCAGGGACGAGGAATACTGTTTGGTGATGCATGCAGATGGTGCAGGCACCAAATCTTCACTCGCTTATATGTATTGGAAAGAAACAGGCGATATTTCTGTATGGAAAGGTATTGCCCAGGATGCCCTGGTAATGAACCTGGATGATCTTTTATGTGTTGGGGTAACAGAAGATATTTTGTTGTCCTCTACCATTGGAAGAAATAAAAACCTGATTCCGGGAGAAGTCATTTCTGCAATAATTAATGGCACTCAGGAATTAATTGAAGATTTGGCTAAACATGGAATCACTATTTTTAGTACAGGTGGCGAAACGGCAGATGTAGGGGATTTGGTACGTACGGTGATAGTTGATTCGACGGTAACCGCCAGGCTAAAAAGAGCTAATGTAATTGATAATGCGAATATTCGCCCGGGCGATGTAATAGTTGGTTTGGCTTCATATGGAAAAGCCACTTATGAATCCGAATACAATGGGGGAATGGGCAGCAACGGGCTTACCTCTGCAAGACACGATGTATTTTCCAAATATCTAAGCACTAAGTACCCGGAAAGCTATGACTCCCATGTTCCGGAGGAATTGGTATATTCAGGAGGCGTCAAGCTTACAGATAAGGTGCCTGATGCTCCTCTGAACGCCGGGAAACTTGTTTTATCCCCAACGAGAACTTACGCACCGATTATCAAAAAAATTCTTCAAAAGTACAATTCCAAAGATATTCACGGCATGGTACATTGCAGTGGCGGGGCACAGACAAAGATTCTTCACTTTGTAGAAAATCTCCATATTGTTAAAGACGCCATGTTTCCTATACCACCATTGTTTAAATTAATTCAGGAACAATCTGGCACGGATTGGAAAGAAATGTATCAGGTTTTTAACTGTGGTCACCGCATGGAACTTTATGTGGAAGAAAGCATTGCGCAAGATCTTATCAAAATTTCCAGGGAGTTTGAGGTAGAAGCCCAAATTGTGGGCTATGTAGAGCCAAATTCCACAAAAAAACTAACAATTAAGAGCGAATACGGAACGTTTATCTATTAAGGTATACGAATCCCTTTTTTAAAACGTTCTTTTTATAGTGATTTGACCCGATTCCCCGGGTTAAAATTGCCTCGATATCGAATTTACAAATTAAATGCTATGGAGAGAAAGGATTTTTTACGCAGCCTGGGAGCAGGGGCCGCTTTTGCGCTTACGTTCCCTTGTATTAACGGTTGTTCCAGCGATAGTGAAGATCTTGAAATGAAACCCGTACCTACAGGGATTGATTTTACTGTGGACCTTAACTCACAGGAGGGCTCGGGTTTGCAGAATAATGGTGATTTTATATTAAAAAATGAAGTGGTGGTGGTAAAGAACCTTGAAGGTATTTTTGTTGCTGCAAGTCAGATATGCAGTCATCAGCAAACAGATCAGGTGCGATTTTTAGATGATAATGGAGGAATTTTTCGTTGTTCCACACATGGATCAGAATTTGATCAGAATGGAATTCCTTTAAACACGATTACAAGTAATCCACTTAAAACGTTTAACACAGAACTAAACGGTAACATACTTCGTGTTTTTGAGTAATTACCGATTATTTACATTTTGATATTTTCATGAAAAGTTTGGCCCCGGATCTTTTCGTTTTTTCTTGTACTTTTTATTCAGCAGATAAGAATTGTACAACTACACACCTGATATTTTCACCTAAGAAAAATCTAAATAAGTGAAAAGTTTAGTGGTACTATTTTTTGGCATTCTTACCATCACTTCAGTTTATGGCCAGGAGAAAAAATATGTTACTGTAACGAGATCAGTAAATTTAATGGGAAGCCCCTTCGAACTGACTGTAGTGTCCCAAAGTGAAGAAATTGGATATATCAATTTGGAAGAGGCTATTGCTGAGGTCAGACGAATAGAAAAATTAATATCTTCCTGGGATCCTGAATCGGAGACTTCAGAAATTAACCGGAATGCGGGCTTAAAGCCAGTTAAGGTAAGCTATGAACTTTATAAACTGATCGAGCGTTCCATCCAGATTTCTGAAATTACAAATGGTGCTTTTGATATTACGGTTGCAGCAATGGAAGAAGTCTGGAAATTTGATGGTTCCATGACAATGTTACCAAGCCCGGAAAAAATCAGTAAGGCGGTTTCCAAAGTAGGTTATAAAAAAATTTCCCTGAATAGTGTTGAAAATACTGTATTTCTAAAAGAAAAAGGAATGAGGATAGGATTTGGAGCAATTGGAAAGGGCTATGCGGCGGATAAAGTTAAGGGACTACTGGTCTCCAAACAGGTTCCGGGTGGTATGATCAATGCTTCTGGCGATATAGCAACCTGGGGCACAAAGGCGACTGGAGAAAAATGGTTAATTGGAGTGGATCTTCCCGGAAGTAATGGAAAAATATTTACCTGGCTGCCATTGATAGAATCATCGGTGTCAATTACAAGTAATCAGGATAAATATGTGGTTTTTAATGGTAAAAAATACTCACATTTTATCGATCCAATATCAGGCTATCCTGCCACTGGAATTAGTAAGGTGACTTTACTGGCTAAAAGTGCAGAACTATGTGATGCTCTGGCAACGGCTGTGTTTATTTTAGGTAAGGATAAAGGAATTTCATTGATAAATCAGCTTGGTGATACTGAAGTAATAATTGCAGATCGCTATAATCAGATTTTTGTAAGTAATGGAATAATCCCGGATAAGATAGAATAATTAGGCTATTGCCTCTTTTCCAAAAACTCTTACTATCTTGTTAAAGATGGGGGCTATTATACCTTGAAAAATTTGTAAATTCGCATTCCTAAGAGATGATTGGATGTTAGATAAATTAAATATTGTTAAACAGCGTTTTGATGAGGTATCCGACCTTATTATTCAACCTGATATTATTTCAGATCAGAAGCGCTATATTAAGCTGAATAAAGAGTACAAGGATTTGCGTGTGCTTGTTGATAAAAGGAATCGATATATTGAGCTGACCAATAATATGAATGAGGCCGAGGAAATCATTTCTGACGGAAGTGATTTGGAGATGGTTGAAATGGCAAAAATGCAATTGGATGAAGCGAAGGGAGCTATACCTTTATTGGAGGAAGAAATAAAGTTATTGTTAATTCCAAAAGATCCGGAGGATGCTAAGGATGTGGTGATGGAAATACGCGCAGGTACTGGTGGAGACGAGGCCAGCATATTCGCCGGAGACCTTTACCGCATGTATTCCAAGTATTGCGAATCCAAAGGCTGGAAAACGAATATTATTGATTTGAGTGAAGGCACCAATGGGGGCTATAAGGAAATCCAATTCGAAGTTAGTGGAGAAGATGTATATGGCACGCTTAAATTTGAGGCCGGAGTGCATCGTGTACAGCGTGTGCCCCAGACAGAAACTCAGGGCCGGGTTCACACCAGTGCAGCAACCGTTATGGTATTACCTGAGGCCGAAGATTTTGATGTTCACGTAGACCCGAAGGATGTCCGCATAGACTACTTTTGTTCGTCAGGCCCCGGAGGTCAGTCTGTAAACACAACCTACTCTGCTGTTAGGTTAACCCATATTCCTACAGGATTGGTTGCTCAGTGCCAGGATGAAAAATCTCAGCACAAGAATAAAGACAAAGCCTTTAGGGTATTGCGATCCAGACTTTATGATATGGAATTGGCCAAAAAGCAGGAAGAGGATGCTGCAAAACGTAATTCACAGGTTAGCAGTGGGGATAGGTCAGCTAAGATCCGCACATACAATTATCCGCAGGGAAGGGTTACGGACCATAGGATAGGCCTTACACTGTATGATCTGCAGAATATAATGAACGGAGATATTCAAAAGATCATTGATGAGTTGATGTTCGTTGATAATACCGAAAAACTGAAAGAAGCTTCGGAGATTTTTTAAAAATCAGGATGAAAATTGAACACTTAGTTGAGCAGATCCATAAAAAGGAATCCTTCCTCTGTATAGGCCTGGATACAGACCTGGAAAAAATACCAAAGCATCTTCTAAAAGAAGAATCACCTATTTTTTCATTTAATAAAGCCATTATTGATGCAACCCATCACCTTTGTATTGCATACAAACCAAATATTGCTTTTTATGAAGCCTATGGTTCAATGGGTTGGGAGGCCTTGCGGAAAACAATCGAATACCTTAATGAGTTTTACCCTGAATTGTTTACCATTGCGGATGCAAAACGGGGCGATATAGGGAATACATCCTATCGTTATGCCAAAGCCTTTTTTGAAGATTTGAATTTCGACTCTATCACGGTTGCCCCTTATATGGGGAGAGATTCTGTTGAACCTTTTTTATCTTTTGAGAATAAACATACCATACTTCTGGCACTTACCTCCAATGAAGGCGCCTTTGATTTTCAAACAAAACGAATTGGTGAAAAGACACTTTATGAACAAGTCCTGGAAACTTCAATTACTTATAAAAATTCTCAAAACCTAATGTACGTAGTTGGCGCTACAAAGGCGAGTTATCTGATTGAAATCCGTAAAATAATTCCTGATAGTTTTCTTTTAGTACCCGGTATAGGGGCGCAGGGGGGGAGTCTGGAGGAAGTATGTAAATATGGGATGACTAAAAATGTTGGGCTATTGGTGAATTCTTCAAGGGGAATTATTTATGCATCAACAGACCGGGACTATGCAATTAAAGCGGCACAGAAAGCCGGCGAGTTAAGGGATAAAATGGCGAAGGAACTCAGGAAGAATTGATGTTTATTGCACAAAATTCTCCAACAGTTTCTTAAGTTTCCGTGCTTTCAATTCAAAAAATTCCGCAAGCTTATCGTCTGTGGCTTTGAAGTCCGATGCCTTATTTAAAAAATTCTGATACTGATGCTCTAACAGGGCAAGAGTATGTTGTCCGTTAGTTATTGGAGTAATCGCTCCAACTCTACAATACTGATTCTCCATAGGTCAAATTCTTAGTTCTTACAAATATACGACCAAAATGAAGGTTTGGATGTTCATATATGCATGTATTCATCTAAAAATCAGGTGATTTGTCTAATATTTAACTAAATTAATGAATATAGGCTCAAAATGCCTCCAAAAAAATGCGCATTCACAGATGACACACTTTTGCTTCAGCCGCTAAAAATAGTCTCATGATTCTTCCGATGAGTATAGAAAATATAATTGTCAATTGAATATATGGTTTATTGAGCACGCTTTAAGGTCCATGAAATAATCGGGTAGTTTAAATTAAAGGAATGTGAATTGGCCAACCAGGAATGTTGCAAAAAAGTGTGATAATAAATGTCACTTTTTACATAAAGAATAAAATAGCGGAATAATTAATTTGTTTAGGTATTTCAATAAAAAAACCGGTGCTTCCACCGGTTTAAACTAACTAACTCAAAAAATACTAACTCAAATAATTCGTTTAAGGCTATCCGCTTTATATATCGGCGGAATTACAAAATTTTAAATTTGCAGTGATTTACCTTTAAAATTTTAACGTTAATATTTTCCGTTTATTGCAGGTATTTAAGAAAAATAGCTCCATTATCTTAAAATGAACAGGAATTGTTGTAAAAATCTAAAAACAGGTTTCAAAACCTGGTAAATTAATTTGGTTGAGAGACACTTAATAATGGTCTGAGATTAACTTATCAGTCTCTTTCTTGTTTTTAAAAACCTCGAAGGTTTTCCCCTGAGTTCTCAAAGCACCAAGGGTGTTTGCATATTGAGCTGCTTTTATGGGATCGTTATATAAAGAAAATCCATAAGCCAAGCCCCCTGCAAAAGAATCTCCACATCCTGTAGTATCTATAACATCTTTCATAAATACAGATTTTACAAATTCTTTCACAATAGCATTATCTTTCAGGTAATAAACAACACAACCTCTTGAATCCAGCGTCACGTAAAAATATTTAACCCCTTTAGCCAGGACGTGTTCGGCCATGGCATCTAAATGATCGGTCTTATCTTCCTCATAACTGGTCATTTCTTCATATTCATATTCGGTTTTAAACCAACAAGCCTGGGATTCTTCAAGATTCATTTTAAGCACATCTATGAAGGGAAGCCATTCATCCATATCCACCCAAAACTTTCGGTATCGGTCTCCGGTCATACTCATAGTAGTTGTTGGGCCATGGGCATCAAAGATTATCAATCCATTTTTATTCTTTTTAATATAACTCAATGTACTAAGTGAAATTTCAAAGTCGGTGATAGGCACAAAAACATAGGCATCAATATCGTTTAATTCTGAAACATCTTCTGGCAAGATGGGCTTCATGCAAGCCGTTTGTTTCTCTAATCTGTTATTTTGATCTATAAACCTCAATTCTATAACTGTTCCCCTGTCTTCCTTATTCCCAATATGGGAAGTGTCAATATTTGAATAAGGTTTGAATACCTCCAAAATTGGTTCAAAATCCTTTTGATGTACATTGGTTATTGGGATTACGGTTCCTTCATTTTCCAAAAGTCTGGACAATGCAATTACGGGATGTGTGACACAACCATATTTTTGTATTACCTCATCCTGGTGTGTATAGATGGTGTCTCTGGGGATTGGTCCTAAAACCGCTATTTTAACCATAAGCCTAACCTTAGTATAATATTATGCTGTTAATATACTAAATAATTTGCGGTGTAAAAAAAGGCTTTTTGCCCCTGGACTTAAGAGAAAATTACTGTTTTGTTATTGTAGACCATGGTTTTTCTGTTGACATGTAGTTGAACCGCTCTGGAAAGTACAATTTTTTCCAGGTCCCGCCCCTTGGCAATAAAGTCTTTTACTCGATGTGAATGGGATACCCTGGTGACGTCTTGTTCAATTATAGGTCCGCCATCCAGGGCTTCGGTCACATAATGACTCGTTGCTCCAATAATTTTAACGCCACGTTCAAATGCAGCATGGTAAGGTTTGGCTCCTGCAAATGCAGGAAGAAACGAATGATGAATGTTGATGATTTTATTTGGATAGTGATCTATAATTTTACTGCTTAATATCTGCATATACCTGGCCAATACAATAAAATCTACCTTTAGGGATTTTAAGAGTTCTATTTGCTCCTTTTCTGCTTCTGCCTTGGATTCTTTGGTAACTGGTATATAGTAGAAAGGTATTTCAAATTGTTCGGCAATATGTTTTGCTTCTTCATGATTGCTTAAGATGAAAGGGATGTCCACTTCCAGTTCGCCTGATTTATATCGGCTGAGGAGGTCATAAAGGCAATGGTTGTATCTGGATACAAAAATGGCCATTCTCGGTTTTATATTTCCAAGATGAACACTCCATTTCATGTCATAGGGGATGGCCAGGGTGGTCTTAAACTCCTCTTTGAATTTAGAAAATGCAAAAGTTGAATTTGAAAACTCACTTTCCAAACGCATAAAAAAAACGCCCAGCTCTTCATCAACATGCTGATCCAGGTAAACGATATTTCCCCCTTTATGGTGTATAAACCCTGTTATTGCGCTTATTATTCCTGATTGATCCGGGCAATGAATAAGGATAGTGTTTCTCAAAATGGTATATTTTACCTTACAAAACTATGGTATTAGGAACTGAGGTTCATTAAATCTAGTGATTTTTATAAAAACCTAATTGCAAGGTTATATTTTTTGCATTTTCCGTAAATTGCTAACTTAAAGGAGCCCAATAATTATCAATGGAACAAGCAAAGGTCTATAGGCCGAAGAATAAAATAAGAGTAGTTACCGCAGCTTCTTTGTTTGATGGTCATGATGCAGCCATTAACATTATGCGCCGCATAATTCAATCCACAGGAGTGGAGGTTATACATTTGGGTCACGACAGAAGTGTTGATGAGGTGGTTAATTGTGCTATACAGGAAGATGTTAACGCCATAGCCATGACTTCTTATCAGGGTGGTCATAATGAATATTTCAGATATATGTATGATCTTTTAAAGGATCGGGGAGCGGATCATATTAAGATCTTTGGTGGTGGAGGAGGTGTAATTTTGCCAGGGGAAATTAAATCCTTGATGGAATATGGAATTACCCGGATATACTCCCCGGATGATGGGCGAACAATGGGCTTGCAAGGCATGATAAATGACCTTGTAGAGCAAAGTGATTTTCCGGTTCCCGACTTAGTACTTGACAAGGGAACAACCTTGGTGAAAGCGTTAAAGAACAGGCAACCAAAGACTATTGCAAGGCTCATAAGTCTGGCCGAAAACAGACCTTCTGAATTTGAGGAACTCTTTTCCGGAATTCGAAAAGATGGAAGAAATGTCCCTGTTTTGGGTATTACCGGAACAGGGGGTTCAGGGAAGTCCAGTTTAGTTGATGAGCTCGTCAGGCGTTTTTTAAGAGATTTTCCAAAGAAATCTATTGGTTTAATATCTGTTGACCCTTCAAAAAGAAAAACCGGAGGAGCTCTGTTGGGGGACCGCATCAGAATGAATGCGATAAATGATGATCGAGTGTATATGCGATCACTGGCAACACGGCAATCTAATTTGGCTTTATCCAGGTATGTGGGCGAAGCTGTGGAGGTGCTAAAAACAGCGGATTTTGATCTCATTATTCTTGAAACTTCGGGTATAGGCCAGTCAGATACTGAAATTATTGAACATAGCGATGTTTCTCTTTATGTGATGACCCCGGAATTTGGAGCTGCAACTCAACTTGAGAAAATAGATATGCTGGATTTTGCCGATCTGGTAGCTATAAATAAATTTGATAAAAGGGGAGCCCCGGATGCACTAAGAGATGTTAGGAAACAATATGTCAGGAATCACGGACTGTGGGAAACCGATGAAGAGGCAATCCCTGTATTTGGGACTATCGCGTCCCAGTTTAATGACCCCGGAATGAATCGCTTATACAAAGCGGTAATGCAAAAATTGACCGAAAAAACGAATGCAGATCTTGTTTCTACTTTAGTGGTCAGCCAGGAAATGGAACAAAAGGTATTTGTTGTGCCGCCATCCAGGACAAGATATCTTTCAGAAATTACTGAAAGTATTAAATCTTATGACTCCATAGTGTCCCGACAAGTTGAAGTAGCTCAGCAATTATATGGAATTTACACGACCATTGCCGGTCTTTCAAAAATACCGCCGGCGTTAACCAGTTCAGGAATTGAGATTATAGATTCTGATATTTCAGATGAGGGCAAAAAAGACAATTTGATTCAGCTTTTGCTAATTGAATTTAACCGTGTAAAAATGAATTTTGATCCCTATAACTGGGAAATACTTCTCAACTGGAACAGTTTTGTAAATAAATATAAAGATCCCGCCTATATTTTTAAAGTAAGGGATAAGGAAGTTAGTATAGCTACCTATGTTGAATCACTTTCAGGTCTTGAATTTCCCAAAGTGGCTTTACCCAGGTATAAAGCTTGGGGCGACCTGCTTCAATGGAGGCTTCAGGAGAATGTGCCCGGGGAATTTCCATATACCTCCGGACTTTACCCGTTCAAAAGGACGGAGGAAGATCCTACACGTATGTTTGCCGGGGAAGGTGGTCCTGAGCGTACTAACAGAAGATTTCATTATGTGAGCATGGATATGCCTGCCAAAAGACTATCCACTGCATTCGATTCGGTAACTCTTTACGGTAATGATCCTGATCACAGGCCCGATATTTATGGTAAAATCGGGAATGCCGGCGTGTCCGTTTGCTGTCTTGACGATGCTAAGAAGTTGTACTCCGGTTTTGACCTGAGTGATCCGATGACTTCAGTTAGTATGACCATTAATGGCCCTGCGCCAATGTTGTTGGGTTACTTTATCAATGCTGCAATTGATCAAAACTGTGAAAAGTATATTCATCAAAACGGCCTGGAAAAAGAGGTAACCTCAAAAATCGAAACCCTTTTGGGCAGAGATTTTAAAAACAGTATAAAATATCAGGGTCCACTACCGGAAGGAAATAACGGACTTGGCCTTTTTTTATTGGGGGTAACCGGAGATAAAGTGCTTGCCCCTGAGGTGTACAATTCCATTAAAAAAGAGACTTTAAAAACAATCCGGGGAACGGTCCAGGCTGATATTCTGAAGGAAGATCAGGCACAGAACACCTGTATTTTTTCTACAGAATTTGCGCTGAGGCTTATGGGGGATGTACAGGAATATTTTATTCTCAATAATGTAAGAAATTTTTATTCGGTATCCATTTCAGGTTATCACATAGCAGAGGCCGGGGCCAATCCAATTACGCAACTGGCTTTTACACTATCAAACGGTTTTACTTATGTGGAATACTACTTAAGCCGTGGAATGGATATTAATAAGTTTGGTCCGAACCTGTCATTTTTCTTTTCTAATGGTATTGACCCTGAGTATGCCGTAATTGGAAGAGTTGCCAGGCGTATTTGGGCCAAAGCGATGAAAGACAAATATGGAGCAGATTCCAGGGCTCAAATGTTAAAATATCATATACAAACATCTGGGCGTAGTTTACATGCTCAGGAGATAGATTTTAATGATATCAGAACTACATTGCAGGCGCTTTACGCCATTCATGACAATTGTAATTCGCTGCATACCAATGCATATGATGAGGCTATTACCACGCCCACGGAAGAATCTGTCAGAAGGGCAATGGCAATACAATTGATTATTAACAAGGAATTTGGGCTTGCCAAAAATGAAAACCCGTTGCAGGGTTCCTTTATAATTGAAGAACTTACAGACCTTGTGGAAGAAGCTGTTTTACTCGAATTTGACAGAATTACTGAACGAGGGGGTGTTTTGGGCGCGATGGAAACAATGTATCAACGATCCAAAATACAGGAAGAAAGTATGCACTATGAAACCTTAAAACACACTGGGGAATATCCAATAATAGGGGTAAACACCTTTTTGAGTTCTGCAGGATCTCCCACCATACTCCCAGCCGAGGTGATTCGTGCTACAGATGATGAAAAACAGCAACAAATTAAGACCTTAGAAGACTTACACAGAAGAAATAAACTAATTTCCCAAAAACACCTCAAGGAGTTGCAGGAAACGGCCATTAAGAATGAAAATATATTCGAAAAGCTTATTGAGGTCACAAAATACTGCTCCTTAGGGCAAATTACTCATGCGTTATTTGAAGTAGGGGGACAATACAGAAGGAATATGTAATGTTATTTCAGATATTTTCCTGAATTTTATTTCAGGAAATCAATTCATCATATTTGATGGACTTTTTTAATAACCCATATAATCATTAAATCCCCAGTTTGAACTGCCGTCATTTTTACCAATGGATTTTCTCCATTTCTTAAAAGACCTCCTGAAACTGCGGATTTCCTGTCTCAGCAAATCTATATATTCTCTTTCCTTTAATCCATCATTTTCCAACCCGTTGCAATAGGAGATAATGTTCCGAATCATAATATTGATAAATGAAGCACTTTTCATTCGGACGGCATACGATTCAGAGGATTCTGCCCGGGCAATCTGCTGTGGGATCAAAATAGCATCAGTCAGTAAAGAGTCCGCAATATGATCTCTTAAACTATTAGATTGATACAATTTTAACAAATCTTTGTTTTGGGAAACAAATGATGCGATTTCCCTGCTCAGTGTGCAGAGTTCCATCGCTTTAATATAAAC
>JAHEBI010000016.1 GCA_024642325.1 Eudoraea sp.
TGCCTGGTGGAATATCAGTCGCCTGTTCTTCCCGAATACTTAAAAATGTTTTTTCGCAAACCTGTGACAGCAAATTATAAATATGTTCCCTCTGCGGGAGATCATGATATTTAATTATACCCTTATCCTTACCCATTCTTGTGCTTTTCCCACCCGAAAGTACCAGGCCATAAAGTTTTGTTCGTAAACCATGATCTTTTATTTCCATCCTTCGTCAGTATTAACCGTGTTTTTTGTAAGCTTTAAAATGGTCAGCAATTTATCATTTTTAACAAAGAATATACTTCAGTCGCAGTAGAAATTTCATCCGGTTCAGATTCGCAAAAGATTACCTGACTCATAAACTGAATTTTCTAGATGCTTCTTTGTTAACCATTGATTATTGTTAAAATTCTTACTTATTTCAAAGCTTCTAACCTCCGCTGACCGGTGGAATCAATGCAATTTCATCTGAACCATTTATGGCAACATCATCAGCTGCATAGCCATTATTTACAGCTACTGCCAAAGAGCTGAGTTTATTTAACTCAGGATAAGTGCTTCCGAGATATGATTTTAATTCTCCGACTGTCTTTAGTTTTTCAGATTTAGCCACGGGCATTGACAAAGCAGAACAACCGACAATATCCTTGGTTATACCAAATAATAAAATAGTCATATTAACCAATAATTTCCTTTTCCGGCCCTTGAAGAAGATCCGGATATTTGCTAAAGGGTTGTTTGTATAATCTTTTCCCGGTTGCCGCCTTGAAAGCATTTGCAATTGCTGCGCCTGCTGGTGGTAATGTTGGCTCCCCAAGTCCGGTAGGAGAATACTCATTCTTCATAAGATGGGTCTCCACTATTGGAACTTCTTTCATCCGTATCAGTCTATATTTGTCAAAATTAGTGACCTGCGGAACTCCGTTCAGAAATGAAAAATCTCCATACATGGAATGCCCAATACCATCAATTATTCCTCCTTCTATCTGATTCAGCGCCCCCAATGGATTTATTACAATTCCACAATCTACAACACATGTTATTTTTTTCACCACAGGACTACCATTTTCCAATACGACATCTGCCACCTCAGCAACATGACTGTTATGACAGTAATAATTTACAAACCCCTGATAGACACCTTCCGGTTTCGTACCCCAGCCTGATTTCTCAACGGCTGTTTTGATCACTTTCTCCATCCGCTCAGGTGAATACTGAATACGCTCATCAGTAGTGCCTTTTACTTTCTGCAGCAAGTCTAATCTGAGTTGTATCTTATCTACTTCCATCAATTCAGCTAATTCATCAAAAAAACTTTGTTCTGCAAAGGCAAGGAAGTTCGTATAAGGGGCTCTCCAGGCTCCGGTTGTAATATTACTATCATATTTAGCTACGTCTACCTGGTAATTTTCAATTGCACCTGCCGGGAAAAAGTTAGGTATAAGTCCATACATATTGGAATTAATTGCTGCTTCTTTCAGATGATATCCAGTAACTTTTCCATCTTTTACTGCTGCTTTAATTCTATATTTTATGGATGGCCTGTAAATACCGTCGGCCATATCATCCTCTCTCGAAAATACCACTTTTACCGGTTTTTTGGCCAGATTTGAAATCATTGCAGCTTCAACAGCAAAATCGCCGTATAACCTTCGCCCAAAACCTCCCCCAATCCTGGTCATTTCCAAATGCACGTCTTTGAAGTCTCGTTCCAGTAATTCTGCGATATTTTTGGCTGTCCCTTCCGGTGTTTGAATAGGACCTACCAAATGAATCTTATCCGCAGTAACGTTGGCATAAAAGTTCATAGGTTCTAAACAATTATGGGGCAGGAATGGAGACTCATAAGTTCTTTCCAAAACTTTATCTGCCTGTGCAAAAGCTTTTTTAACATCACCATCAGCGCGGAGCGTTTGAAATTTTTTACCATCTAATAATCCCAGCAATAATTTATCATGATCTTCTGTGCTTTCTAATTTTGAGTCCGCTTTCCATTCTGCCTTTAGGGCCTTTTTGCCCTTCATTGCAGACCAGTTGTCTTTAGCTAAAACAGCAATCTTATCTTCAAACCTGATAACGTCCAGAACTCCGTCCACAGCCTTAGCAGCCGTATCATCGTAAGATTCCAGTTTTTGACCAAATGCCGGAGGGCGCATTACAGAGGCAATAACCATTCCTTCAGACTTATAATCAAGGCCATAAAGAGGATCGCCTTTAACTATTTTTTCTATATCTACGTTGGTAACATCAGTACCAATTATCTTATAGTCTTTTACTTCTTTCAGTGTGACATTTTCTGGTATCTCAAGGGCTGCAGCTTCGTTAACAACTTCGCCATAACCCAATTTTTCTCCTGCGGCATTGCTAATTATACCTTCCTGGGTGGTACATTCAGAAGGATCAACCCCCCATCTGGCTGCCGCAGCATTAACCAGCATTTGTCTGGCCGTAGCCCCGGTTTCCCGTAAAGCATCCCAGCCAAATCTTATAGACTGGCTTCCTCCGGCAACTTGTCGTGTATAATTATTTGTGTCCAGTATTCCCTGCTTCACATATACGTCCTTCCAGGCTACGTCTAATTCTTCGGCAATAATCATGGGCATCGAAGTTTTAACCCCCTGACCAACTTCAGGGTTGGGTGAAAAAATGGTAACAGCCCCATTATCTGCTATTTTAATAAATGCATTAAAATCATTGTAGTTCAATTCTGCCAAATTTACAGGCGGTTTGGCACTGGGTTTACAAGCATTAAACAGGTTAAAACCAATTATCAACCCTCCACCTGCCAGAGAGCCGGTTTTCATAAAGGATCTTCTGCTGAATGTTATTGAAGTTTTTTGTGTAGCCATTTTGATGTTTTTTGCTTTTTTATTTAGCCATTTTATTGGCAGCTATTTCAACTGCTTTGTAAATTCTTGTATAAGATGCGCATCTGCAAATATTACCCTGCATAGCATCTTTAATCTCTGCTTCACTTGGATCAGGATTGTTCTTAAGAAATGCCGTGGCCGTCATAATCTGACCTGCCTGGCAATATCCACATTGGGGGACGTCAACTTCCTTCCAGGCTTCCTGTACAGGATGTGTGCCATCCTCGGAAAGTCCTTCAATAGTGGTTATAGATTTCCCTTCTACCTGAGCCATTGTCATGGCACAACTTCGTACTGCTACTCCATCCAGATGAATGGTACAAGCACCGCAAAGTGCAATCCCACAACCATATTTCGTTCCAACAAGGTTTAAATGATCGCGTAAAACCCAAAGTAAGGGGGTATCTTCGCTAACTTCTATAGACCTCGATTCACCATTAATATTTAATTGATACGTTGGCATGTTTAAGTGTTTTAATGATTTTTTAGAATACCTCTTAAAGTTATCAAAATTATAGGTAACTGAGGCCCATTTAACAAATTGTTAAATGTTAAATATGACAAATTTAGTTGGCCCTTGCTATTTTATCTCTCAATTCCCGCCGGTTAACCCCTATCTTAAATAGAATAGAAATATCCAGTTGAGTTAACAGGACTACTCACTTTCTGCTTTGACGAAACAAGGACTAATTAAACTCATTTCAATTTGATCAAATTACAATACAGGTCAAGCTACAAAAATTCAGAATTTCGCATTAACAAGATTTAACATATTTTTTCTTTCTACCCATAATTTTAAATCAAATTAGTCGTTCTGATGGTTGAACAACAAAACTTATGAACATGAAATATCTATTGAAGTTTCTCAGCCTACTATGCGCCTTTATCCTTTTTGTTTCTTGCGGTAATGCCGAAGATGATGTAAATTTTGACATTAATCAGTCTGGTTCTCTTGGTCAGGGTAACACTGTAGATGAATGCCTGAATCTGGGTGAAAGCGATCTTGTACTCTCTATCCAGGACCAATTCACCACCTTACCAGGTAAAGTGTCAATATTTTTTAAAGTCTCTGACAATAATGGCAGCCCGGTGCCCGGACTAACCGCGGAACAATTCACTATATATGAACAGGGGAGAAACGACGAATGTTTTAATACTATATCTGCCTCTGAGTCATTTGCCCGTATTTCACCTAATTCGCAAATATTTAACAACAACACTTTACTGGTTCTTGATCTTAGTAACAGCGTCCTAAGCAGTAGTTTGGATGAATTAAAATCTGCTTCAACCAGTTTTATAAACAATGTTATGCCGGCGGTTGAAGAAATTTCATTCAAAATGGCTATTTATTGGTTCGACGGGGAAGATGAACTACATTTATTGAATCCCTTAACTGCCTCTAAAGATGAACTACTAACGGCTATAGAAAGCATTTCACCCACTATAAGTAATGACCCTTCAACAGATTTGTATGGAGCGGTAATTAAATCCAGCAGTATTGCCGCGGAGCTATTGAATGAAAGTACCATTGAAAACATTATTGGCGCTACTTCAGTGGTTATTTTCACTGATGGCACGGACCAGGCTTCCAGATATTCAGAACAGGAAGCGCTTAAAAAGGTAAATGAAGCAAACAGCAATATTTCTTTTTTCACTATTGGCTTAGGCTCTGAAATAGATACACAAATCTTAATGGAAATAGGCAATACTTATAGCGTTTTTGCAGGGAACAAAGAAGAACTTGAAACAACCTTTAATGATATTTCTTTGAGGGTAAATGAACAGGCCAATAGCTTTTATTTATTTGAATATTGCACTCCAAAAAGAGATGGGAGTGGTGAAAACAATCTGGCAATACAAGTAATCAACGGCAGCTTACAAGGGGCAGTACAAAGTAAATTTGATGCAACGGGGTTTACGGGAGGCTGTGAATAAAAAAAATTATTAAATCGACGTTTCAAGAGGTGCCATTGAGCACCTCTTTTTGTTTTAACCTTAAAAAAATTGTCTTATGGAAGTAGGGTTTATAGAACTCAACTTGTTTTATATACACAACCCCAATTAACTATTGCAACTTAAAATCATCCTAAAAACTGTCAAAAAAGTTTAATGCTAAAAAAGAGAAATCATGGATGTAATAAATCAAATTATCCGTCAGAGTGCAATAGGAACATTATCCAATTGGTACAAAAGTGTCGTGCTTCTGGTATTTTCATCAATAGTAGTAACGCTGTTTACTATGCTTGTGATCCTGCTTGCCAATGCTTCCCATCTTACCACTAATTATAGTTACCTGTTCAACGGAAACATATAAAATAACGGTTTTACGGAAGAACAGCGTTTTAATGCCCTGCCCTGTTTATCTATAGATCATGGCATTAACAAAATCGCCATTACCCGTATCCAAATCTATTAAGAACCCATTGATCACGGCTTTTTCAATCTTCTGACCTTTGATAAGGAGAAAGGTTGGATTTTTACCCACGGCGAGGTTAAATTTTGGTACCGAGTATGTAGCTGAAATAAGATGTAATGGAATTGGAGAGCTTAACAACTTTTCGTCGAGCTGTTCCACCCTAATGTAGGTATAACCGGATTTTAGCAATTCCATTGGATTTAAATTCTTAAGCTCTCCAATAGATTTTACTGTTTTTGTATATACTTTGCCCGGTATAAGCGTATAACCAGTGGCTTCAAAAGTATCATAACCATAATACGTAGAAAGGTCTCCCTGATCTATTATTCGGCTGCTGTACCAAAAATCGTTATGATCTTTCAAATCAACTTCAGGCCTTTGAATTCCCAGGTCAAGAATATATTCTGAACCCAGCAATTTATAGCCAACCGATTCTATTTTTAAATCAAAAAGCTTACGATCATTTTGCGGTATTTTTTCATAATCCTCGAGGGCTATATCCCTGTAATTACCATTTGCTATAGTATAAATAGCTGATAGAATGGACACGTAATTCAACTTTCGTATTTCCTGCTTCTCAACATCATCAGGATAGCCACCAGATTCAATTAAGATTGTACTTGTCCCCCACTTTTGAATATTATCTCCAAATGCCCTTGGCTCAAAATCATCGTTATATCTACCCACCTGGCCCGGGGCATATTTTTGAATGATATTATTCATAAAAACAATTACTTTCATGGCATTACCACGAACTTCATTTATATCCTTTTCATAATTGTAAGCAGGGGCCAGATATGATATGGTGGCCGGTTTATCAGTGCGTTCAGCATTGTAATATGTACTTTGGTCATGAAGATTAAACCCAAAGTCAGCACTCAGACTGTCCCGCACTCTTTTAAGGGTTTTACCTTCAGGGGATTGAAGTCTCAGGGCATCACGGTTTATATCAATCCCTAAGGTATTTCTTCTTTGAAAGACTTCAGCGCCATCAGGATTAAGCATTGGCAAAAAATGAAGTCGCAGATTTTTTAAAATGTCTTCTTTTTCAACTTTAAAATCATCACTGTCCAGGAAGTTTAAAATATCAAATATTGCCTGGGTTGCCGTTGGTTCATCACCGTGCATTTGAGACCATAAAAAAACATCTGTTTCCCCGCTGCCTATACTGATGAGCGATAAGGTTCTGCCTTCAATAGAGCTTCCTACGGTTGTAACATCAAATTTGGAATTGTTCCTGTAGCCATTTATTAGTGATGCAAGATCCTGATGTTTAATTCGCCTTTTATTCAGAGCAGGCTCTTTATAGGTTGCATAAGTCTCATATAAAGAATTAGTGATGTCTTCCTGTTGAGCCGAAACCTGAGCAGTCAAAAAGAATATAAGAAGAACATTTAGATATTTAATTGTCATTATTTTCTGGTTTTTTAGGTATGGGTTTAAAATTAAGATTTTTGGTTGCTTTACGCACTTTTTCCATAAAATCTTTACCCGGATCTGTTTTTACAGTCCTGTATGAATCATCTTTCTCCAACCATAAAGGATGGTCGACAAAATTTGTGTACTCATAGTGTCCAATTAAGTATTCAATCGGGTATTTATCAAATAGGTATTCCACCAGCCAAATATTTGCTTTTAACTGAGCTTTGGTCAATGGGAGCTCTTCTGTACCCCCAACGTTTTCAATTCCTATAGCACAATGATTAAGCCCAATCACATGTCTAGCCATATTTGTTTCTGGCATTAAACTATAGATGGTACCATCCCGGTCTACCATAAACTGCGATGATACATTTAGTCCGCTTACATCTTTAATATCAGGTCGCCGATTGGGTAAAGTTGGTGCGTTGAAGGCATCAAAGGCCTCTTCCAGTGATGGGATTACGGTCCAGTGCAAGACAATCATTTTAGGCAAAATGGCCGGAGATTCCTGATCCAGCCCATAACGCTCCAATAAGTATGTACGTGTTAATTCAGATCTTTCCGCGTCAAATACAATTGGTTTGTCTACAATTTCTTTGGAGGCTGAACAGGACAGAAAAATTAACACAAAAAGTGTTAGAAAAAGCCGCTTCATTTAGGTATAAGAATCTCTTCGGTTATGTATGATATAATAATTATTGAAAACCTTACCATTATTCCGGGCTAATCGCATATTGTATAGTGACTTTTTTGGATCCCCATTCCCTGGCTTCCTTTATGTTTTCACCCATGTAAATATCAATTTTATTTGTCCATCTTTCATTCATTTTATCCTTTACCAGATAGATTCCTTTTAAGCCTGTAATTTTAACTTTTGTGTTTTGGCCTATTCCTATAGCTAACAGATCACGGGATACTGCTATGCATTTCATGCCAGGTTTAAGCGTATCGCCCCAGGCTCCAATATTAGGTTGATCTGAGGTTTGATACTCCAATGAATTATATGCAGAGGCCGAAACTTCAATTGATTTCCATATCTGTTTATCATTTTTACATGATACTAAAAGGAACCCCAAGAGCAATGTTAAAACAACTTTTGGCATATCTTATGGCCTGCGTTAATTTAAATTATTTAACAGTAGCATTATATCCACATTTTCCCCATTCCATTTATCCGAAAAAGATTGGGGTACGGGAGTAAATGCGTAAGTAAACGAACTTAAAATAATATCTACATCTCCATCATAATCAACATCCCCCGTATCTATTAAAAACCATCTTCCAATAGTAGAATCCTTAAAGGTATTCTCTGAAAAATTAAAATTAAGTTCGTTTTTATTTTCTAAATATACGAATGAAAAATCGGGCTTGTTGTGATAATCGGGGAACGATGCTACCAGTGCGATATCAACATCTCCATCTCCATCAAAATCCAATGCTTCTAACCCGGTAGCCCCGTTTAAAGGATAAAAGTAAGCCTCTGTAAATCTGTTTTTCCCGTCATTTATGTGAATCCGCATTCCATGATAGGGTTTGGGCACAAAGGATTTGTCTGCATTATCACCATGCACTGTAATTAAGTCATCATCCCCATCATGATCATAATCGATTAATTGAAAACCGCTGGTACCGTAAACCGGACTAAAACGGATTACCTTTTCCGGCCTGAATTTTAAATCCTTTTCATTGTAGAGTATGGTTATTCCTTCATCCCCCTGAGCGGTTAAAACGACGAGGTCTTCATTTCCATCCCTATTCATATCTCTTAATTCAACTTTTATTATGCCTGGTTGATATAAAAGTCCGTGCTTCGTATAGGCCCCATTTTCCGTACTTTTTTTAAGAAGTGAAAGCTGACCTTTTATATCGCCAAATTCGCTGACAATTAATTCATTTATTCCATCCTTGTCAAAATCATGAGCTAAAACGTGTACCGGCCTGTGCAATGCTTCAGGAATTACCTTAATTGTATCCGGATTCACCTGAAACATCCTGCCGGTGTTCAATTCGCTCGGCCTTATGCTACCAATTGCGGTTACCAGCATATTCTCCCCATCTTTTCCTACAGAAACTACCGGACTTCCAAATCTACCGATACGCCTGTTTTGTTTATCGGAAAAATCATATTCAGATAAATTGCCATAGATATCGCCCAAAAGGAGTCTCTCCGGAGCTTTCTCAAATTCCATATATGTAAACATTGTTCCTTTTGTGCTGTCGAGGGTAATCCTATTTGGTGTGAACTGGGATAATTCTAAAGGACTACTACTCCCCGTGCCTGCTTCCAGGGAATCCGGGGCATTGGCAATGATGTACGCTTTGAGAAGTTCCCAATCCGTTTTATCGAGCATAGGCTTATCAGGAAATATTCCGGTCTTTATCACTGCTTCCATTTCCACGAAGGGGAGTCCCTTATACGGATTATAACCGGAGTCCCTTATCCCTAACCTTGCTCCCATTTCAGGAAGAATTTTCTCCGACCAGATATCCTTGGGTAAACTATTCATATCGGGAGTAATGTGACAAGTGGCACAATAGGATTCAAAAAGGACGATTTCTCTTTGCTTTTTTGGAGAGTTACAACTGAAAAGTAAAGTGGAAACCGACAGTACAGCACATGAGTATTTGCCGATTCTCAAGAATTTAAACGGATAGATCATAGAATGAAGATAGCCTATACAAAATAAGTATGCAAAATTAAAGAATTAACATGGAAATGGCATATAAGGTTGTCCGCCTGCATCATAGGAAAAAGTATTTTCTTTCCATGCTTACTTGCCGTTTTGTTTGTGCTAATTAAAACAAAATTCCGTTTCCTGCCAATTGGTTCTCCCCAAAACAATAAAAAATGAGAATTGACTTTCATTACAATTTTACAGACATCTGAAACCGTGGATAGCAAGGGACAGAATATCTTTATTGTTTCTTCATCATATCTGGATGTCTGCCGAACTAACTTTACCGAAGAACTACAAATACGATGAAGACAAATTTAGGGGAAGCAAAAGCTGGCATAGACAAATTTCAACTTCATTTATTTCACAGATAACAGGAATAGGCAGGTTTACCACAAATCTGTAACCGCTCACAACAATAATTATTTATTGAGAATAGTTGATTGTATGTTTACAGTGTAAATAACAAGAAGTTAATTTTTTCATTTTCATATAGTGTTCTCGTAAAAGAGTCCTGATCGTAAAGACAGGGCTCTTTTTAGTTTATACCGTGCAATCTTGCGCAGTATCACTAAATTTTAGGGAAGAATTGTAAATTATGGAATCCAATTATTACTGCCAAAATCGGGTTTTCTCTTTTCTAAAAATGCGTTCCTGCCCTCTATAGCTTCTTCCGTCATATAAGCCAATCTGGTGGCTTCGCCTGCAAACACCTGTTGGCCCACCATACCGTCGTCTGTAAGATTCATGGCAAACTTCAACATTTTTATAGATGTAGGAGATTTTGCTAAAATCTCCTGAGCCCATTCAAAAGCGGTATCCTCTAATTCTTCATGTGGAATTACGGCATTTACCATACCCATTTCAAACGCTGCCTGAGCTGTATAACTTCTGCCTAAAAAGAAAATTTCACGTGCCTTTTTCTGCCCAACCATTTTCGCCAGATAGGCTGAGCCATAACCCCCGTCAAAGCTTGTTACATCTGCATCGGTTTGCTTAAAAACAGCATGTTCTTTACTTGCCAGGGTAAGATCACACACCACATGGAGGCTATGCCCCCCACCGACTGCCCATCCGGGTACCACAGCAATAACCACTTTTGGCATAAAACGAATAAGGCGTTGTACTTCCAGGATATTTAGTCTGTGCATCCCGTCTTCACCCACATAACCCTTATGCCCCCTGGATTTTTGATCACCACCACTGCAAAAAGCATATACCCCATCTTTAGATGAAGGTCCTTCGGCAGAAAGCAATACTACGCCTATAGAAGTGTCTTCCTGGGCATCATAAAATGCTTCGTAAAGTTCACTGGTGGTTTTAGGCCTGAACGCGTTCCTCACATCGGGTCGGTTAAAGGCAATACGGGCAACCCCATTGCTTTTCTTATAGGTTATATCCTCAAAGGTTTTGACAGTCTTCCAAATAATATTCATTTCAAAAATATTTCTTACTATACCATAAAGATAAGGCTTGTGTTGCAAATGTGCCTTCTCTTTTGTAAAGTGTTTATGCTAAAAACAGCTTATTTTGTTTACAATTGCGCTTTATTTTTAGCTTCAATCCACTTGGACAAATATTTAGTGCTTTGCATAGATTGATATGCTAATATGGATCCAACTACATTTAAAGCTCTATGCCGATTTAGATGATGATCCAACTCAGTAATTTTCCTATGAAGCTTTTCCCCAAATGTTACTTTGTTAAAATGCTCACTTATCAAATCTATTCCCAATTTTCGGATTTCATTCCATTTATGCTGGTTACGATATACAGCAACAGCCAGTTTTGAAAAACTATCGGGTTCGTCCCTGGCAAGAATGGCTAACTGATGGGTGTTAACTATCCCTTCTGCCCCTATTGAAGTTGTAATGGAAGGTGTTCCATTTCTAAAAGCATCTAAAAGTTTACCTTTGATTCCGGCGCCAAAGCGTAAAGGTACCAGATTAAGCCTTGCTTTGGACAACACGGACGATACATCCTCTACCCATCCTTTAATTCGAAAACCTGTCTGGATATTATCCATTTTGCGAATACTTTCAGGCATATAGGGGCCATAAATATGTAATTCTGATTCAGGAACCGATTCTCTGATTTTTGGCCATATAGTGGAATTGAGCCAGGAAATTGCATCTACATTTGGTGCATGCTTACCGTTTCCAAAGAAGACAAAATGTTGGCGTTCCATAAAGGGTAGCCATTTTTGGCTTATGCTTTCAGTCAATTCATCATACAAAAACGGCAGATATAAAAGTAAGCTGTCATCTACCTTAGCCTTTTCTCTTAAAAGCTTAAGCTCAAATTCAGAAATTATCAAAGATAGGTCAGAGCGATAAATACTTGCCAGTTCTCTTTTTGTAATATCCAAACTTAGCCAATCGTTAATACTAAATTCTTTTTTTTCAGATAATGCAATTTCTCTGGCTGATCGAAGTGAATGAAGGTCTTCGGTATCCAATATACGCAATGCTTCGGGAAGATGTTCAGCAACCCTCCAACCAAATTGTTCTTCCATAATAAAGCGGTCGAAGACAACTATTGCCGGATTTAAATTAAGGACAAATTCATCAAAACTGGGATGGTTTAGCTTTACAGGCTGCTGCACAATTCCATATGCCGACAGATTTTCGGAATAATCTGTAAAGGCTGCAGTACTGGCAAAAGTAATTTGAAACTGATGTTCTGAAAACCAATGAATTAATTGCATCATCCTTGTCCCTGCCGCCGTAGCCTTTGGCTCCGGCCACGTTAGGCCAATAATCAACACTCTATTTGAATGCATAACATTTTATATGGTTAACTAGGAAATACAACAGAATGAATCGATTAACATTGGAATATAAAATACCTCTAAGTTTATTATATGCATCTTTGGCTAAATATAACCGAAAGTATTACATCTTAGATGCAAATTTTTGCGATATACTTAAACGCAATTTACGTTCGTAATCTTCTTCCAGCCATTCTTTATAATTCTTGGTGTTGTTCATAATACAATATGAATACTGCCTTACCCGATAGGAGATTTCTTCTTTGAGTTTTTTAGCCAAAATTCTTGCATCGAAGACATCGGCACTATTTTCGACACAAATTTGAGCATGTTGCTCTATACTGCGTTCTAGCACAGTTTTGGATTTCAGGCCTTGGGCAAACACTTTTTTATATTCAGCTTTAACATCAAAATCAATTTGTGCAGAATTGCTAAATTCAGCCCTAAGTTCAGGGGGCATGACATATACGAATTCACGTTCTATATCTTCGTCATTCTTTATGTTCTCCAGGAAAAAGTCAGGAAAGTAAAAAATTTCCTGCCAGTCAATTGGCGCATCCCACATACCAAAACGGGAAGCATTATTTCCAAGGTCTACAACCGTAAATTTTGATTTTTTTGGAAGAATACGGGATCCTCTCCCGATCATCTGAAAATAAAGCGTAAGAGACCGTGTAGCACGATTAAGCATAATGGTCTCTACCGTGGGCTCATCAAATCCGGTAGTAAGAATACTTACTGATGTTAAAATGGCATCTTTGGTTTCTGAAAACCATTTTAAAATTTCCTTGCGTTCCGAAGCGCTATTCTTGTTATCCAGATGCCGGATGGGATACCCGGCTTTCCTGAAAGTTTCGTATACGTATCGCGAAGTATTAATACCATTATTAAAAATCAGTGTTTTTGTACCTTTTGCAATCTCTTCATAGGCCGCCAGTAATTTTGCAAGCATATTTTGATTCCCGTATAATTCGTCAGAAGATTTTACAGTGTAGTCTCCATTTATTCCCAACTTCAGAGAACGCAGACTTACGTCATAGCTGTACATATCTGCCTGCGCCAGGTACTTCTTTTTTATAAGCGACTCGATAGATTCCCCAACAATTAACTTACTGTAATTATCCTTCATGGGAAGTTTAATATTGGAGCTTAAAGGAGTGGCAGTAACCCCTAAAATTATAGATTTATCAAAGTACTTAAAAAGCTTTCTGAATGAATTATAGTGGGCTTCATCTATAATTACCAAACCTACATTATTCAATTCAATCATCTCCTCCTGCAGGCGGTTATTCAGAGTTTCAACCATAGCCACAAAACACATGAAATCATTTTGATCACGTAGCTCTTTAATTTCACTATTGATGATCATATTCTTAACACCAAATCCGCTAAGCATTCTGGAAGTTTGCGTACTTAATTCAATCCTATGGGTAAGAACTACTACTTTCTTTTGGGTTTTGGTAATAAATCTTCTGGCTATCTCAGAAAAAACGACAGTCTTACCACCACCTGTTGGTAGCTGATAAAGCAAGTTTACATCCTCCGAAGCCTCTTCCAAAAAGGAAAAAATGTTATTCAGATCCTGTAATTGGTAATCGTAAAGTTTTTTTTCTATTTGATCTGTTTGTATCTGCAAAAGCTTTATTTCATTGAAAGATTTAAGGAAAAACTAATCCTGAAGTTGTCGTCACTCCAATTTTGCAAAATTATATGTTTTTTGTACTTAAATGAAATTATAGAGCTGAAAACTGCAAATCAATATTCCTTTTCACGACTGACTTCATTCATTAATGGCATTCCCTCTTCAAGTCTTCTGTAGTTTTCCAATAACTGCGGAATTACCGAATCAATATCCGAAACACTGGCAACATGGGGCGTAATCTGTATTTTAGGATGATTCCAAAAGGGATGTTCAACAGGCAGTGGCTCCTCGTGAAAAACATCTAATCCCGCTCCGGCAAGATGTCCGTTGTTAACATATTCCAACAAGTCTTCATCTACCAGATGCCCCC
>JAHEBI010000329.1 GCA_024642325.1 Eudoraea sp.
TCAAAAACTCATAACATATCTTGTTAAACATTGAATATTAAAAGTTTAGCTGCAATCTCAATAAATAAGAGTATCTTTGCCGCTTAAATTAAGCCGCTGGTATAGCATGTGTTGCGCTGAGTCTAATAGGTTATATGAATAATCGCTCTATGCAACATACATATTTGCGATTAGGTAAATTATAACATATTATGACAAAATTTGAGGCATTGGGGCTTAACAGCGCCCTATTGAATGCTATAACTGATTTAGGATTTGAAACTCCATCGGAGGTTCAGGAAAAATCCATCCCCCTTTTATTAAAAGATGAAATAGATTTAGTGGCCCTGGCACAAACAGGTACAGGAAAAACCGCCGCTTTTGGCTTTCCGCTGATTCAAAAAATTAACAGTGAAAGCAGAACTACACAAGGATTAATACTTTCGCCAACCAGAGAGCTATGTTTGCAGATCACCAATGAAATGCAATTGTATTCCAAATATGTTAAAGGTCTGAATACCGTGGCAATTTATGGTGGAGCGAGTATCACAGACCAGGCCCGTCAAATCAAAAAAGGTGCGCAAATTGTGGTAGCTACCCCAGGTAGGATGAAGGATATGATTGGCCGTGGAATCATAGATATTTCCAAAATTGACTATTGCATTCTGGATGAAGCAGATGAAATGTTGAATATGGGATTCTACGAAGATATCAAGGACATTCTATCCAATACTCCCGAAAGCAAATCTACCTGGCTTTTTTCAGCCACGATGCCAAAAGAAGTAGCCACAATTGCCAAAAAATTTATGCACAATCCGGCGGAAATTACCGTGGGCGCAAAGAATTCTGGTGTAGACACTGTTCAGCATGAATATTATGTAGTAGGAGGACGCGACAGGTATTCTGCATTAAAACGACTTTCTGATTCAAATCCCGGAATATTTTCCGTGGTCTTTTGCCGCACCAAGAGGGATACTCAAAAAGTTGCCGAAAAACTAATTGAAGACGGATATAATGCAGGGGCACTACACGGGGATTTAAGTCAAAATCAGCGTGACCTTGTAATGAATGCTTTCCGTAAAAAACAAATTCAAATGTTGGTAGCAACAGATGTTGCGGCCCGTGGAATAGACGTGGATGATATCACCCATGTAATTAATTATCAGCTGCCGGATGAAATAGAAACCTATACACATAGGAGTGGGCGAACCGGAAGGGCAGGCAAATCCGGTATTTCTATGGTGATTGTCACACGCAGCGAATTGCGTAAAATCCATGCCATTGAGAAAAAAGTACAGCAAAAATTCATCGCAAAAAAAATACCTACCGGAATAGAAATTTGTGAGATTCAGTTATACCACCTGGCCAATAGGATACGAACTACAGAAATAAATGAAGAGGTAAAGAATTATTTACCTGCTATTAATGATGTTCTGGAGGGCCTGGACAGGGATGAATTAATCCAAAAAATTGTTTCAGTAGAGTTTACCCGTTTTTTTAATTACTACAGCAAAACCAAGGATCTTAACTCATCAGAGCCAGATCGCGGAGAAAGAAGAAATGACAGGGAGTCTGGTGATTTTTCAAGTAACGGATCTGTTCGCTATTTTATAAATGTCGGAGAGCGTGATGGTTATGACTGGATGTCTTTAAAGGACTTTTTAAAGGATACACTTGACCTTGGTAAAGACGATCTGTTTAAAGTAGATGTTAAAGAAGGTTTTTCCTTTTTCAATACAGACGCAGGTTTTAAAGACCAAATTTTGAAAACTTTTACGGATTTCAAGATTAAAGGACGATTTATAAACGTTGAAGTATCTGATAGTCCTGAAGGCGGAGGACGCAGAAGGGATAAAGGGCCAAGGAAAAGCAGAGACGGCAGGGACCGGGATAAGGGCCGGGGTAAAAAAAGAGAAGGTAGCTTTTCAAAAAGTGGTTCAAGAAGATCAGGATCTGGTCAGGGTTCTTCTTCGGGTGGTGCCAGGCGAAGTAAAAAAAGAGACGGTTTTTATTAGTTAATTGTATATTAAATAATGTGTCAGGGCGTCAATTTTTATTTTATTCGTAGTATCAATTAGGAAAGCACTGAATGAAGAAGTATTTATTGTGTCTTTTTACGTTAATTGGCTTTACGGGGATATCCCAGGAAAATGAAGCTGAACAGAAAGAACAGGAATTTCGGGCCGTGGTCATTAATGCACAATCCCTTGCGCCTTTGGAAAGTGTTCATGTAATTAACCTCAACAAGGTTGTAGGTACCATAACCAACTCCAGTGGAGAATTTTCTATTACTGCTTCAGTAAACGACACCCTGTACTTTTCATACCTGGGCTTTAAATCTCAGAAAATACGGGTTACCAATGATATGTTTAAGTTTAAAGAGACGAAGATTGCCCTTACAGAACTTGCATATGCCCTGGAAGAAGTTGTTGTTCAGCCTTATATGCTAACCGGTTATCTTGAAATTGATATAAAGAATTTACCTATAAATACATCCTACCAATATAGCATCTCCGGATTACCTACAAGTTATGAGGCCGGCAGCAAAAATCCAAGTGCGGTAACAAAGGTTTTAGGTTCCATTCTTAACCCGGCGGATCTTCTACGGAACTTATTTGGAAAACAACCAAACCAAATGAAAAAATTAAGGCAAATAAAGGAAGATGACGATATCCGGGATCTTCTCGCCTCCAAATTTGACAGGGAAACACTAACCGAACTATTGCAAATTGATAAAGTTGATATTGATGATATCCTTTCCAATTGCAACTATTCGACCTCTTTTATTAAAACTGCCAATGATTTGCAAATATTGGATGCCATTAGCAGTTGCTATGAAGAATATAAGGTGCTTAACAGAAAAAAGTAAATCAAAAGCTTAGGCTGCATTTGAGGTATAAAGAATTCGTGTAGGAATAGTCTTGTGAAACAATTTAAAGGCTTCAGAAATAAATTTTCTTTTTCCGCATTCATTTTATAGCTTTAAACAAAATCTATGAACATGAAAAAAATGCTTATTGCCATTGCAATTTCTGCACTTTTTTTGACCTGTAAAGAAGAAAAAAAAGAACCCCAGATTCCTGTTACCATAGTTAAAGACAGTACCCTGACAGTTTCGGAAAAAGCCCCATTTGTCTGGCAGGGGGCCAATATCTATTTTTTATTGACTGACAGGTTTAACAATGGAAATCCCGAAAATGATTTAAACTTTAACCGCTCAAATGAAACCGGCCCTTTAAGGGGGTTTATTGGTGGAGATATTCAGGGTATCACGAATAAAATTGAAGAAGGTTATTTTTCAAAATTGGGCGTGAATGCTATTTGGTTTACTCCGGTAGTAGAACAAATCCATGGAGATATTGATGAAGGAACAGGGAATACCTATGCTTACCACGGATACTGGGCAAAGGATTGGACTACTTTGGATCCCAATTTCGGAACCAAAAAAGATCTCGAAAATCTTGTAAAAACTGCTCATAAGAATAATATCAGGATCCTGATGGATGTGGTTATTAACCATACCGGGCCCGTTACAGAACAAGACCCGGTATGGCCCGAGGATTGGGTAAGAACCAGGCCTATTTGCGAGAACATCAATTATGAGACTACAACGAGTTGTACTTTGGTGGCCAACTTACCTGATATTTACACTGAATCTGACAAAGCTGTAGAATTACCGGACCCCCTATTGGCTAAATGGAAGGATGAAGGCCGTCTTAGCAGTGAATTAGATGAACTCCAACTCTTTTTTGAAAGGA
>JAHEBI010000330.1 GCA_024642325.1 Eudoraea sp.
TATCAACTTTCCTATACATTCATTACCTCCAAGGTAGAAAAAGATGCCACATTATTTGCGGCATCTGCTGTTTCACCCTCGGAGGATGATTATGTGGCTAAAAGAGAAGCGGTTGAAGCTATTTATTTGGATTCTATAGGAGCAAATCCAATTTTGGGGTATACCAGTTATGATGATGCCAAGAAAAAGGAATTAAATAAGGGTCTTGACCTTAAGGGAGGTATTAATGTTACGCTTCAGATATCGGTTAAAGATATTCTTAAAGGACTGGCAGATAATACTAAAAACCCAATTTTTAATAAAGCATTAGCGGATGCCGATGCGGCTTCTAAAGACAGTGATGAAACCTATATAGATCTATTTTTTGATGCTTTTGATAATATAAAGGGAGACGTTAAATTGGCTTCTCCGGATATTTTCGCAAATAAAGGTCTGAGTGATGAGATCAATTTTCAAATGACCGATGATGAGGTTAAACCTATTATTCGCAGAAAAATTGATGAATCTGTTGTATCTGCCTTTGAAGTTTTGCGCGAACGTATTGATGGTTTTGGAGTTACACAACCCAACATACAACGGGAAGGTAGTTCAGGGAGAATTTTGGTTGAATTACCCGGGGCAAGAGACATTGCAAGAGCGCAGGACCTTCTCTCAAGTACAGCCCAATTGGAGTTCTGGGAAACCTATGAGCCCGGAAATCAAAGCCTGATAAATTTCTTTATCCAGGCAAATGACCGCTTGAAAACATTGGTGGAGGACACAAGGGAAGATGTAGTTGATAAAGAAGAATCTGAGATAGATTCCTTACTCTCCGATGTAACCCAGGATTCTTTAGATCTTGCCACTGAACGAAATCCATTATTTGAAAAGTTACAGTTAAACGGCCCTGGTTTTGCTGTAGGGATTGCCGCTATAAAAGACACGGCCGAAATAGGATCATACCTTAGGATGCCTGAAATAAGGCGTTTGTTGCCTGGTGATGTACAATTCACAAAGTTTCTATGGGAAAGGCCTACCAAGGAATCTGAAGTAGCCTCCTTATATGCCTTAAAATCTAACCGTGACCATACCCCTAGAATTAGTGGCGATGTAGTGAGTGACGCCAGAGATCAGTTTGACCAGTTTAACAGGCCGGCTGTTGGTATGGACATGAACGTAAAAGGCGCAAAGCTCTGGGAAAAGCTTACAAGTGAAGCTAACCTTAACAATACTGGAATAGCTATTGTGCTTGATAATAAGGTCTATACGGCACCTGGGGTTTCTCAGGTCGGTGGAATATCGGGAGGTAGTTCTGAAATTACCGGAACTTTCACCGTTAATGAGACAAAAGATATTGCAAATGTGCTAAGGGCCGGTAAATTACCTGCTTCCGCGGAGATTATCGATTCTTTTGTGGTTGGACCTTCACTGGGGCAGGAAGCCATAGACAGTGGTTTTATGTCCTTTCTGATTGCTATGGTTTTTGTTTTGGTATGGATGTTCTTTTATTATGGCAAAGCAGGGATTTTTGCAGATATCGCATTGGTCTTCAACATTGTTCTCATCTTTGGTGTATTAGCCAGTTTGGGAGCGGTACTTACTTTACCCGGAATTGCCGGTATTGTATTGACCATTGGGATGTCAGTTGATGCAAACGTTCTGATTTTTGAAAGGATTAAGGAAGAACTGGCCAAAGGGAAGGGTAAAGGGCAGGCTATCGCTGATGGTTTTTCAAATGCACTATCATCTATTCTGGATGCTAACGTAACCACAGGCCTTACTGCAATTATTCTTTTGATTTTTGGTAGTGGTCCTATTAAAGGATTTGCGACCACCTTGATTATTGGTATTTTAACCTCATTGTTTACAGCTATTTTTGTTACGAGGTTAATAGTGGATTGGTATCTTTCCGGAAAAGGGAGAACCCTGGATTTTTCAACCTCAATCACAAAAAACCTCTTCAAGAATTTAAATATTGATTTTCTTAGCAAACGTAAAATTGCTTATGTTCTTTCAACTATTGTGGTTGCTGTAGGACTGTTTTCTTTGGTTACTCAAGGGTTGGATGAAGGGGTCGACTTTGTTGGAGGGCGAAATTACCAGATTCGTTTTGTGAATCCTGTTAATCCATCAGAAATTTCCAATGAACTTACCGGAGCCCTGGGAAGTGCAAGTGCCAAGACTTTTGGTGATGCCAACCAGATTATGGTAACTACCAAGTATAAGGTGGATGTTCAGGGTACAGAAGTAGATGATGAAATATTGGGAATATTATTTACCTCACTTCAAAAATATTTGCCCGACGGGGCCACCTATGAGGATTTTATTCCCGGAGGTTCCAATGGGGATATTGGGGTTCTTAAGTATCGTAAAGTGGGGCCAACCATCGCTGATGACATTAAGAAAAATGCCCTTTGGGCTATATTTGGGTCTTTGGCAGTAGTGTTTCTATATATATTGCTGCGCTTCCGTAAATGGCAGTATTCTTTGGGTGCCGTTGTAGCGGTATTCCATGATGTACTTATTGTATTGGGAATCTTCTCATTGACCGACAAGATAATGCCTTTTAGCATGGAAATAGACCAGGCATTTATTGCAGCCATATTAACGGTAATTGGGTATTCCCTGAATGATACCGTGGTGGTTTTTGACCGTATAAGGGAAATAATCAGTGAACATGGCTATAAAGGTGGAGAAAATATTAATAATGCTCTGAATAGTACGTTAAGCAGAACATTGAATACGTCCCTAACCACCCTCGTCGTGTTATTATCCATTTTTGTATTTGGCGGGGAATCCCTAAGAGGATTTATGTTTGCCATGATCATTGGGGTAGTAGTGGGTACATATTCTTCACTCTTTATAGCAACACCAGTGATGTTCGATACACTTGAGCATAAATTTTCAAAAAAGAAGAAGGTTTAAACTTACCTTAAAATTATATTAGGCCGCAAGACTTTTTATTAAGTTTTGCGGCTTTTTAATTAGCTGGTTATAGGCACAAAAAAAGCCCGTCGTATACGACAGGCTTCTAAAAATAAATACTTTAAATCCTAAGAATTAAACTACCTCAACATTTACTGCGTTTAAACCTTTGGGACTTTCTTCTAGATCGTAGCTAACTTTATCTCCCTCTGATATCTCTTCGGTTAATCCACTTGCATGGACAAATACGTCTTTGTCTCCTTCATCCGGAGTGATAAATCCAAAACCTTTGGCGTTGTTGAAAAATTTTACTGTACCGTTACTCATGATTATATATTAAATTAGCCACAAAGGTAAATTAATATCCTTTAAATTAGGTGAATAAGCCATTTATTTTGTATTTAGGTATCGTTTTTTCACTATTTTTTAACAAATAGCAAATTTCTGACCCTTCCGGAGGATACTTTGCAACCACTTATCTTATTATCTGTATCCCTCGCAAATTCAATCCGGCTAAAAAACCATTCACTGCCGGAGAACATATCTTTTTTAATTGGATCCAAAGCTATGTCGCTGTGCCTGCTGTGTCTTGCAATTAATTTATCGCCTTCTGTTATAAATTCGTATTCTGTGGATAGTTCTTCGCTGTAAAAACTTCCTGTAAATTCTGATAGATCAACTGCAGATACATCAAACGCAATTATTCTGGCCGCATTCATGATCTGTCCACCCTGTTCAAGCTTAAAACTCTCTACCTTTTCATTCTCTTTAGGAATAAATTCAATTTCGGCTTCTACATCCACAATCTTAAACCTGGTATTGGACAAAG
>JAHEBI010000331.1 GCA_024642325.1 Eudoraea sp.
ATATTCATCGGCCATCCTGTTAAAATAAGCGATAAAAGGCGGAGTTCCGTCACCAACTAATAGATTGTGTTGTATGTATTCTTTTCCTACATATAATTCCACAGCTTTTTTTGGATTTCCGTTATAGGCCATTTCATAAAATGCGATGGCATTTTCTTTGTTTTGTTTTAAATTCCCACTCATCAGAATATGATTATTTTGCTTACTACCAGAACATGGAATTTATTCTAATATAATTTTATGTGATTTGATAAACCTAAGCAGTCACAATACTAAAATTAGTGATTTTCTGCTTAGGGTTAAGCTGTTTGAGGTTTATAATAATTTCGAATTTTTGGATGGATTAACTCAGAACTAATGTGGACCAGTCAAAGCAGGAAGTTCTTCAATAGGAAAATAGTCAACATCCCCCAAAATGTTCCCGTGGCCATGCTTAGTATTGCCAAAATTATGGCGTGTGGCATCCACTTAGGTTCATAGGCCGCTGTAACTGCAGGAGCTGTTGCAATACCTCCCACATTAGCCATACTGGCTATGGGTACCCATGCCGTATTCACGTTTAATAGTTTGGCGACAATCAGTAATATGATAAAATGACTTAGGAGCCATATTATCAAAAAAACCAGAAAGCCCCACTCAAATTCTACCAGACTAAATTTTAATTTCAGTCCAAGAATAGCCATTACCACAAGGATCAGGATACCGCCCAATTTTAACACAAAACCATAGTTCCAGTTTTTAATCAGGCTGCTGAACACTAATCCAATAAGGGATAAAAAAATTATTTTTAAAACAAAGCTTTCAAACATAGCATTGGTGAGCAATACAGAAGCCGTTAAAATCGCCAGGCAGATTAGGGGATTCAATGTTATGCCTTCCTGTTTTTTGATAGGTTCAGGCATGGATAAATTAGTAATTTTTAATTTCCTGTTTAAAAAATCACTCTCTTTAATACCCTGAAACATCAAGATGGTCCATATATTGACCAAAATATTATCCATTACCAAAACGGTTAAAAAAATATTTTCAGGACATTCCACTAACTCTTTCAACACTAACTGACTTGTACTGCCACCAATCCAACTGCCCACAACTGGTGGAACACCTTTCCAATACTGTTGATTGATAAATAATTCAGATATCAACTCACTCTCCAATAGAAACAAAGCCAGAATTACCGGGAATACCGCGATCCAAAATGAGCCGGCTACAAACAGGGCTATAGGCTTCCATCCTATGGACTTTAACTGGAGAAAAGACAAACTGCTCATTACCGCAATAATAGCCATAGGGATAAAATAGAGTTTGCTGTAATCGTGAATATCGTCCTGAGAAAAATCCTGGCCTGTTAAGGCTGTAATACCCGCCGGAATGAGGTAAGCAAATAAAATGGCAGGAAACCAATCAAACAAAGATTTGATGTGTTTATTCTCCCAACGGTCTAAAAAATAAACTGCAATAACGGTAAAACCACTAATTATCCATGGAATCATTTGATCCCGCTTTGAAGAATTCCCAAATGTATAATTCGTCCACCGTTCATATTCACCGGATTACTGCTTCTTCCAATAACAATTCCTTCTTCGGGACATAAATATTCTTTAATAAGTTCTCCGAACGGATTTCTTAAAACAGCGATTAACTCATTTTTTTTAACTCTTTGGTTTAATTCCGCTTTGACTTCCAAATAACCCCCGCGGTCTACATAAATCCAATATGATTTTTTACAAATAACTGCGGATTGGTTAGTGATAATTGGATTTTGGTGCATGTGCAGCCAACTCATTATATTTTGAATTCCCACCTTGCCTCTTGAAATCATTTCGGGCTGAAAGACCTGTGGGTTGCCATATTCAATCGTAATGGTCGGAATTCCTTTTAATACGGCCTCAGCCCGCATAGTTCTGGTAGCTGAAATTTGTTCATTGGCACTTGGAACACCTTTGTTATTTAAGATAATATCCGCATTCTGAAGCAAGGCCATTTTGGACATTGTGGTATCGCTAAGATCGGCTCGCACATAAAACGTGTTTTCTCTGCCAAAACTTGCGGTATGCATATCTACTAAATAATCCACTTTCGTAAGGATCTTTTGTCCTATTTGCCATACATATTGTTGTGATCTGTTGCCTATCTCTTTGCCCGGAAAGTTTCTATTCAAATCTTCTTCATCAATATATCTTCGCTGATGCAATGGGATACTTATAGCATTTAAACCGGGAATTGCGATTACGGTACCTTGCAGAGATTTGAGGTCTATCTCTCCCATCACCTGATGAATTATGGCAATCCCATTTAATTCATTTCCATGAAGGGCAGCGGTCATACCCAAAACCGGTCCTGGATTTGCACCCCTTGCAATAATTATGGGAATTGTGACTGGTTGGGACATTCCGTTATCAATTATCCTGAGCCAGTAATTTTGCAGACTTTCTGGTTTTATATTTTCGAGTTGTATTTCATCAATGACCTGAGGCATAGTTTGCCCGGATATTGAAATTTGAATTACAAAGAATAAAAAGAAGCACGCTGTTCTCATGGCTAAGGTTCTATTTTTTGGTTTGGTCAGATTTTAATTTCTCAGCGATTTATTCAAGTCAGATTTGAAAAAATTGAATCATATCTGCTTAAGATATATCAGCCTCAATAAATAAATCTAAATGTAGTAAAAAGAGCCAATGCCAGTAGTTCATTCCTGAAAGAAAAAATAACTATGGTTACATATCTGGAAAATCTGTACTGTTTTTAATAACAAACCGCCGGGACGCTTCTCCATCTTCCAGTTTGTATTCAATTTGCCTGATACCTCCTGTGGGATTAGCGTTAGTGTCCCCTTCCTTATAAATTGGGAATCGTCGGGCCAAACTGGTTTCAATGACAGAAAACTCATCATGGCCCATATATCCTTTTTTAAGCTTATCATTTTCTGAGATCGGAGGGAAATATATAGAACTAATTGATTTTCCATTATTTACAGAATAACCAATAACATCCCCGTAACTACCGCTTCCATCTGATGAAAGGTATACCAATAGCTCGGGAAAACCATCTGAGTTCAGATCTTCAATTTCGGCATTTATAACACTGCTTTCTACAATTTGGGTGATGGGTTTGTTATCTATTTCCAGGCCATAAGGAATTATTTGAAGTTCTTTCCCGTTCTCTATGGCCAGCGATGAGACCAAAAACCCAATGCCCTGCAATTCCAATTTCCTAAAAAAAATGGTCCTATCTATCTGAGTTTGGTCTAAATCCCCCTTTATTCTTCCATAATCTCCTGTGAAGTTACCGCCTCCGGAACAATAATACTGCAGGTCATCTGCCTGTTCGGGTTTTTCCGTGAGGATTTTTAATGAGTCCTTTTTAAAGGAAAACAGAATGCCGACACCATTTGAAGATGTTCTGTATAAAGAATCATTGACCTTAAAGGCTTTGGAATCAAAAGTACAGGTGGGTCTCTTTTTATCAGCGCGAGATCTAACCGAGATATCAATAGTATTTGCGTCTATATCTTTTACGGAAACAGACATCCAGTCATAGCCTTTATTTCTTTTTTGATAATAATCTGACACATAGTTTCCATCTACCCCGGGAATTTCTTGTGTGATAGTATCTATTGTTCCTTTTTGATCAACTTTTTTAATTTCCTGCTTACAACTACCTGCGAGGATAAAAATCAGGATGTATGGCATTAAACTTTTTAGAACACTCATTTTACTTCATTTCCTTTTGT
>JAHEBI010000332.1 GCA_024642325.1 Eudoraea sp.
TTTCCATGTCTATAGTTAAGGTCAATTGAACTGTTAAACTTTGCCTCTTCGCCCACTGTCAGTCCCGTATTTAGATTACCGTTAAATCCAATATTTGAATTTTTGTGCAGAATGATATTTATGATACCAGACATGCCATCCGGATTATACTTGGCTGAAGGATTTGTGATGAGTTCTATGGATTTAATTGAAGTAGATGGTATCTGTCTTAGTAACTGCGCAACCGGGACATTGGATAATTTGCCGTCTACCATTACCCGTACATTTGAATTTCCCCTCATGGTTAGTTGTCCGGTTTGCTGATCTACATTAACCGAAGGAATATTATTCATAATATCGGAAGCAGTAGCTCCGGCAGTGGTAAGGTCTTTTCCCACATTAACGACCTTTCGATCTATACGCTGTTCAATAGTGGTCAGCTCGGCAACTACTTCAACGCCTGAAAGTTCCTCGGCTTCCTCATCAAGGGAAATAACCCCTAAATCCGGGTTCCGGTTGTCTTTTGATAACGATATTTGTTGTTGATGGATTTTATAGCCAATGAATTGAACTTCCACAATGTAGGACCCATCAGGTAGTTTTTTTATTTGAAAGGTTCCATCTTCATTCGTGATTCCTCCGGTAATTGTAGTGTTATCTGCAGTAGATTTGATAACGATCGCCGCATAAGCTACCGGTTGTTTCCCGACATTTTCTATTACCTTGCCACTAATACTGCCAAGTACAATATCCGGATTTGAAATGGTTGCTCTGGCGGGAGTTACTCCAATAAAAATCATAACAAAAAGTAACACCACTTTATTCATAAACATTTGGATTTCGATTGATTGATGATACTTACTAGACGATAGCAATCAGTATATGTTACCTTAAGTGAAAATTTTAACATATTTCAGGAAAGCCTGAAAGTGACTTCTTTTAATAATATTACTTGAATTGTAATTGATTAGTTTGAAACAGTAACTTTGTAAATCAATGGATGCAAGTTGTTTTCAATGGACTGAATGTAAGAACAAAATAAAACCCCGACAGATCTGTCGGGGTTTCTTTCGTTGATGTGCCATACTAAACACTAACCATTAACTATAAAAATATAGCTCCAACAACGAATTAAATTTTTGGCTTATTACCAAAAGACGAACATTAGATTGAATAGTTACAGTAATTAACACACTTTAACGTAATACGAATTATTTTATGAAAAAGACACTCGTTTTCGGTGCTTCATTAAACCCGAATCGCTACAGTTACCTGGCAATAAATAAATTAGTGTCTAAGCAAATCGAAACAGTGGCTTTTGGTTTGAAGAGTGGGATTGTATCCGGTGTGCAGATTGGCACAAGACTTGAAGACTTTGAAAATATTCATACAATTACATTGTACCTTAATAAACATCGGCAAAAGCAGTATTACGAACAAATTATTCAAATGAAACCCAAACGTGTAATTTTTAATCCGGGGACTGAAAATCCGGAGTTTTATGCACTATTGAAAAATAACGGTATTACCGTGGAAGTAGCCTGTACTTTAGTCCTGCTGGCCATAGATCAATATTAATTCGTTTTTTTTCTGATTGCATATAATCCAATAAATGTTAATAGCCCATTAATGGGCAAAAGTTCATAACCAACTGCGTATCCTCCCAGGTATGAAGGGGGTATATTGGCAATTCCAATTACAACAAGCACCACAGTTATTGCGACAATCCAAACGTAATTGTCTTTTAGCTTATAAGAGGTAAATATCCCAAAGGTAAACAGCCCCAATAATGGGCCATAGGTATAGGTAGCAACCGTTAGCAGGCCATCAATAACATTTCGGTCCAAAACATATTTGAATAGAATTACCATCAGGATTAGTAGTACGCTCATCCAGATATGTGTTTTTTTTCTGATTAGTTTTTGATCCTTTTCCGGTTTTTGCTCAATTCCCAGAAAATCTACGCAAAAAGAAGTGGTCAAAGAAGTTAAGGCACTATCTGCACTGCTGTAGGCCGCCGCAATTAGACCAAGCATAAAAGTGACCGCCACAATAACGCCCAGGCCGCTATTTAAAGCTATTTCGGGAAAAAGAAGATCAGATTTTGGCTGGCCGTCCATAAGTGGGGTCGCGATTTGATATTTGTCGGCATAAATAAAAAGCAAAGCCCCTAAAAGCAGAAAAACAAAATTCACTACAATAAGGATAAGGCTAAAGGAAACCATATTCTTCTGGGCGTCTTTTAAATTTTTACAGGTTAAGTTCTTCTGCATCATATCCTGATCGAGTCCGGTCATACATATAGTGATGAACATACCACCCACAAAGGATTTTATAAAGTTGTTTTTAGCATAAAAATCATCTGTAAAAAAAACCTTGCTGTATTCTTTTAATTCTTCAGAATGAATAAACTCTGTAAAGTTCCAACCCAGTTTAGAAATAATAAAGTAAATAGACAGACCTACAGACAATAACATAAACAAGGTCTGAAGTGTATCTGTCCAAACAATTGTTTTAATACCCCCTCTAAAGGTATATACCCATATTAACAGGATGGAAAGGACCACAGTAAGTTCAAATGGTACGTTCCAGGCATCAAATACAAATTGCTGCAGTACTATGGCTACCAAAAACAAACGGAAGGAGGCGCCCAATACCCTTGAAACAAAGAAAGATAAAGCCCCTATTTTGTAACTTACCATTCCAAACCGTTCTTTAAGATATTCGTAAATGGAGGTAACATTTAAGCGGTAATAAATGGGCATAAGAACAAAAGCAACAACAAAATAACCCACCAAATAACCAAATACCACCTGCATATAACTAAACTGGGAACTTTCTACCCAGCCTGGAACGGATATAAAAGTAACACCCGATAATGAGGCGCCAATCATTCCAAAAGCTACAATATACCAGGGAGATTGTTTTCCTGCCTTGAAAAAATCTGTATTTGAATCATTTTTGCCGGTGAAGTAGGAGATCAATAAAAGCAAGAAGAAATAACCGCCAATAAGAAGCAGAATATGCGAAGCCGTCATAAAAATAAATTACAATCGCAAAGTACAAAAACTTAAAACATTATGTAATTTTGCCTTTATGGAATTTTCATCTAAACTCTTGGAAAATGCGGTTTACCATATGTCCCAGTTACCGGGTATTGGTAAACGTACGGCTTTGCGGTTAGTGCTCCACCTGTTAAAACAACCCGGGGAACAAACTTCAGATTTATCGCGTTCTCTTTTAGAACTGAGGGAAGAAATTAAATTTTGTTCTAATTGCCACAATATCTCGGATGTTGCACTTTGTCAGATTTGCGCGAACTCCAAAAGGGAACGAAATTTGGTTTGCGTAGTAGAGGATATCAGAGATGTAATGGCTATTGAAAACACTGGCCAGTACATGGGGCTATATCACGTACTTGGCGGTAAAATATCTCCGATGGAGGGGATAGGTCCCCAGGATTTAACCATTTCCTCCCTGATCTCAAAAGTGAGTGAAAATCAGATAAAAGAACTGATTTTCGCACTGAGCTCTACCATGGAAGGGGATACCACTAATTTTTATATATATAAGCAATTAAAGCCTTTCAATATAAAAATCTCCACCATTGCCCGGGGTATATCGGTAGGCGATGAATTGGAATATGCAGATGAAGTTACATTGGGCAGAAGTATTCTTAACAGAATCCCCTTCGAAGGTTCATTGAAAGCTTCATAAGATGATTCATACAATAAATTTAAAAATAAG
>JAHEBI010000333.1 GCA_024642325.1 Eudoraea sp.
TACGCAACACTTTTTACATGGGGGGTTACTGCTTTGGGTGCCGAGCTTGTTTTCTTTTTTAAAGGCATGAACAGGGCTATCCTGGATGGAATGCTTGGATTTACCGGAGGGGTAATGGTAGCTGCCAGTTTTTGGAGCCTTCTGGCCCCTGGCATAGAAATGAGTCCGGGAGAAGGCTTTGTTAAAGTAATACCAGCGGCAGTAGGGTTCTTACTTGGTGCTGTTTTTATTTACGGATTGGACAAGGTTTTACCCCATTTACATATAAATTTTAAGAGGAGTGAAGGAATTAAAACACCCTGGCACAGAACAACGCTTCTTACCCTGGCCATCACTTTGCATAATATCCCTGAAGGTCTTGCAATAGGTGTGCTTTTCGGTGGTGTAGCTTCAGGTTTTGAAGGAGCGAATATAGGGGGCGCAGTGGCTTTGGCACTGGGGATTGGATTACAGAACTTTCCCGAAGGTTTTGCAGTAGCAATGCCTTTAAGAAGACTAGGTTTGAGCAGGCTAAAAAGTTTTACCTATGGCCAGGCATCTGCCATGGTAGAACCTATAGCTGCGATTTTAGGAGCATGGGCCGTGCTTACTTTCCAGCCTATTCTTCCTTATGCCTTGTCCTTTGCCGCCGGTGCGATGATTTTTGTGGTTGTGGAAGAGGTTATACCTGAGACCCAACAGGACAAATACACAGATATTGCCACAATGGGATTCATAGGGGGGTTTATTATTATGATGGCCTTAGATGTGGGTTTAAGTTAATAAATCTCGCTATAATATTTTTGGCTTTTCATCATTCTCCCATTAAGGCAAATGCGCCTTTTGTTAAAAACCTTGAATCGGCAGGAAAGTCATTTGCATTTTTTATGGCGGAGTAACCATTATGTACAGCACTTACTTCCACTTTTACCGGTTTGAAATTATATATATCACCTTTTTTAGCTTCCAGTAGCAGGAGGTATGAAGTGCCCTCTTTGGATACTATGGCCTCTGAGGGAATACTCATAGAGACATTATCTGAAATAATTATAGTCGCATTGACGAACATTCCTGTCAGAAAATTGTGCTTGTTAAGATCCTTAAGATGACCGTGTACTTTTACCGTTCTGTTTTCTTCGATTGATGTACTTATCAAATAAACCTCTGCGGCATATTCTTCAGATGACGCTTCCGGAATTTTAAATTTAATTTCCTGCTCTTTATGAATCTTCATTATATCCTTTTCAAAAACGGACAATTCCAGATGAATATGGTCATTATCTACAATTTCAATAATTGGCGTTGCTGGTGAAACATACATCCCGAGTGTGACGTTAACCTTCGTAATATCACCACTTATGGGTGCTTTTAAAGAAGAGGTTGTACTTATAATGCCCTTTTCAACGTCTGAAGGCGAAATTTTTAACAGATCCAATTGTTTTCGAAGCCCATAATAAGTGGCTTCTGCTTTTTTATAGTCACTTTCGGCCTTTAAAAAACTTTTCTGTGATGAAATGTTTTCCCTGATCAATATTTGCTGGCGGTCGTATTCAGATTTCAAATAGGTTAACTGTTCCTTTGTTTCCAGGTATTCCTGCTGTAAGGTTACAAATTCAGGGTTTTCTATTATTACCAGTGTTTGCCCTTTTGATACGCGATCTCCGATGAGTAAATGTGTATTTTTAATATATCCGCCCATAGGGGCACTTACTACAGCTCTATTTGCCGGTGGTACATCAATGGTTCCATTAGCCTGTACCTGTTCAGGAAAAGATTTTTCTTCCAGGCTACCCATTGTCATGCCGTTTTGCCCGAATTGTTCACTCGAGAGTTCAATAACAGTATCTTCAGGATTTAGATCCTCCTGAACGTTTGATCTGTGAACAGGCTCTACATTTTTACAGCTCAAAATACTGATTACAAAAACGAAGTGAATGAAATAGTATAAAATGCGATTCATAACTAAGATTTTAATAAGTTAGATAATTAATGGCAATGACGGTTTGATTGTATTCATTCAGACTATTTAAATAATCCAGTTTAATATCATAAGCTTTTTCAAGGCTAAGGATATATTCGAAATGGTTGATTTCGCCATTTTTGAAACTAAGGGTAGCGGTTTTCAAAATTTCATCGGAAAGGGCGGCACCTTCATCTTCATAGTATTTGAGTACCTTTTCCTGGTTTGTTAACCTGGCATATAATGAACTGTATTGAACATTTAACTGAATTTCAAATTCCCTTGATTGTTCAACTGCAATATCACGTGCTATGGTTGATGCTTTAATTCTGGAAGATTGCCCAAAAAACAACAACGGGATTTTAAGGCCCAGATAATATCCAAATAAATTTTCATTCAAATTACTGTTCGATCCAACAAAATAGCTCAAACTCAGGTCCGGTAATAAGAGCTGTTTTTCATATCCGTGTTGGATATCAAAAAAGTTCACTTTGTTCTGGTAGTATTCTAATTCTATACTACTATTCACGTCAATAGGACTTAGAGGAACTTTCTTCTGCCTTTCCAATTCAATAGCTATGCTGTCTTCAACCTGGACCATTTTAATTAAATTCATATAGCCTAATGCCACATCCTGTTTTGCCTGTTCCAGCTTAATTTGAATTTGTTTTTGTCTGGACACGGCGGTTATTTTTTCCAGGTAATTGGTTTCTCCAAGTTCAAAACGCCGCGAAGCTATCTCTGCAAAATTTCTAAACAGACTATCAATTTGTCTAAAAACAGATTCCTTCTCTTTCGCATATTGATACTCATAAAACAATGACGTAACTTCCTTTTTCAATATTTTCTTCCGGATTTCATAAGCACTTGAGGTCAGGGTATAATCAGCTTTGTTCAATTTTTTTTTCGAGAAATACACTGTTGGGAAAAGAAATTCCTGTTGGACACCAAAGACGTTCAGGGGTTCATTATTGATAGCCAGGTTATTCTGATCAAATTCATAGTAAATTTTGGTCTTATCAAACAGGAAGGCACTGGATATCAAGGCATCAGACTCATTCACCTTTAATGATTCAGCCTTGAGGCCCGCATTGTTCTCCAATGCAATTTCCATTAATCCGCGAAGATTTACTCCATTTTCCTGGGCACCCAAAAGAGTTGTAAATAGGATGCTCATAATCAAAAGAGCATTTGTTTTATTCTTTTTGAGAAGCTTATTTAATCCACGTTTTCGAGGTTGGTTATAGATATCATATAATACCGGAAGTACAATAAGTGTTAAAAGGGTGGCTGTTACCAAACCCCCAATGACAACAGTAGCCAGGGGGCGTTGCACTTCTGCACCTACATTGGTGGATATTGCCATTGGCAGAAACCCTAATGCAGCAGCGGCGGCAGTTAGTACCACTGGCCTCAATCGGTCTTTTGTGCCCTGAATAATTAGTGCTTCCATACTTTCAAAATTTTCTAGTTTTAGTTCTTTAAAATGCTCTATTAATACAATGCCATTAAGAACAGCAATACCAAAAAGGGCGATGAACCCTACACCTGCAGAAATACTAAAAGGTAAATCTCTTATCCATAAAAACATTACCCCACCAACAGATGCCAGGGGAATTGCCGTAAAAATCATCAAGGTTTCTTTAATTGATTTAAAAGCCAGATAGAGCAATACAAAAATTAATACCAGTGCAATTGGTACCGCAACCATTAATCTTGATTTCGCACTTTGCAGGTTTTCAAATTGCCCACCATAACTTATCGTATATCCT
>JAHEBI010000017.1 GCA_024642325.1 Eudoraea sp.
TCCCCTGCAAGAATAACATTACTCGGATCATAGTTTACCCCAAAATTAGGATGGTTTAATCGAGACACCAGTTTGCAAAATACATCCATTTTCTGGGCAAATTCCGGGTATGTCCAAAAATCATCTTTATAGTGGTTCTCTAAAATCAAGGTAATGCCCAGATCACCCGCATAGGGTAAGCAAGCTTCTATACTTTCTGCAGCCAGTTCTATTCCTTGTTCCACAGAAAGCCCGGGGCGTTTTTGACCGGATAAGACCCTACAATATGATCCTCCCAGAGCGGAAGTCATCCTAATCCAATGTTTTTGTTTTTTAATTTCGTTTTGCCTGAAGGATTGATCGGGATGGGTAAAATCAGGTGAACAACAAAGCATTGGTATCACTTTTCCTCTTTCTTCCACCATTTCTCTGAATACAGGCCAATTAGAAGTATCTGTCATTTCCAGGAAACCGGCATACCACTCTAAACCATCCACCTCCAAAGTACTTGCTAAATCAATCCATTCTGCAACTTTCATGGTCCCTGTCTTGCAAAGATCCTGCATATATGCTTTTGGGAAAACAGCTAATTTTGGCATTCTTCTGTATTTTTACTATTTCTTGAGGAATCCGGACCAACCCTTTGGCAGGTTTCGGCCAATCATAGGAAATTGCTCCAACTCCAGCACCTGACCACTAACCGGACCACATTCGTCGGATAACAAATAAATAGCTCCGGATGCAATTTCTTTAGGTTCAAAAATACGCCGGGCGGGTGCAAACAAATCTGGTAATTCTTTATACCAGTCATCATTCATTCCCTGCTGTTTCTGATTTATTTTTTCGTTTTCTGTCAAAACCCATCCAGGGTTTATTTGATTCACGCGAATCCCATAATCACGAAACAGGCTATCTCCAAGATTTCGGCTTAACGTCATCAAAGCTCCTTTTGATATGCTATAAGCCAATAAATTGGGTTCACCGCTCCAGGAGTTAATCGACCCAATATTTAATACACAACCATTGGCCGACTTAAGGTGGGGTAAAGCAGCCTGAATAATAGCAAAAGGTGCCAGCGTATTAATTGCCAGCATCTTTCTCATAAAATTAAGGTCTGTATTTTCAATATTGGAAGAAACTATCATGGCAGCATTATTAACCACCGCATCCAGTTTTCCAAATCTCTTTACAGCCTCCTTCACCAAATATTCAGGAGCTCCTTCTTCGGTGATATCAAGAGTAACTGCATGGGTATGACTACTTCCTAATTCCTCTGCCAAACTCTGGCCCATGTCATCACGTATTCCATTTAAAGCAACATAAGCTCCTTCTTTTATGCATGCCTTTGCTATGGCCTTTCCTATACCGGTATAACTTCCTGTTATCAGTATAACCTTCTTCTCTAATCGCATAAATATTTAATTTGGTTTTAATACACTCTTTACCACCTTACCGGAATGCATGGCTTCAAAAGCTTCATCCCATTTTTCCAGGGGCCAAATTCCACCGATTATGGGTTTTACATCCATTCTACCGGAAGCCAGCAAGGAGAGAACTTTCTCCCATACAGGCCAATTATGGCTAAAACTACCTTGTAAAGTCACATTTTTCTGTACCAGAAGATCCAGGGAGTGATTAAAAGGTTGTGGGCCCCAACCCACCTTGGTGATCTGCCCTTTAGGTCTGACCCATTTTAGCGCCAGCTTCAGGGTTTCACTTACCCCGGCCGCATCTACAACACAATCCACCCCCAGGCCATCCCTTTCAACTGCCCATTCAGTAGCATTGCCCACGATAATATCACAGCCATATTGCTTTGCTATAGACAATCTTTCGGCGTCTTTTTCCAATCCAACCAGGGCTACCTGAGCCCCGCATAACTGTGCCATGGCAGCACATAAAATACCTATAGTACCTGGACCTAAAACAATTACCCGGTCACCGGGGCGAATAGTTGAATTTACAATCACCGCATTATAGGCAACTGAACAGGGTTCTGTTAAACAGGCCTGTTCAAAAGGAAGATTTTCAGGCACCCTGTGAAGACACCTCGCTGGAACCTTGACAAATCGTGTCATTGCACCATTAACTCCATATCCAAATCCCTTTCGGTCTGGGTCCAGATTGTATAGCCCCTGTCTGGAAAGAGGGCTTTGTGCATTTATAACGGCAGCCGTTTCACTCACTACTGCATCACCTTCTTTCCAATCCTTGACGCCTTTGCCAATTTCAACGATATGTCCTCCAAATTCATGTCCTAGCACAACGGGGTAATTTACAGGCCAACTGTGATCTGCCGTCCACTGGTGAAGATCGCTCCCACAAACTCCTACGTTGGCCACTTGAAGCAGAACCTCATCTTCACGAATAACAGGTTTGCCTATTTCTCTGATTTCCACACTACCTTTTTCCGGAGCATAATTTACAACTGCAATAGAGTTCATATAGTTATTGATTTATCTTAAAGAGACTATGTTGTATTATTGAATTTCCGTGTAAGCATGTATTCTGTCGCATATAAGTTTCAACGATGCTTCGAGGTTGCCATCAGCAGTCCTGAAGGCATCTGCATCTATGGTTAATGGCGCTCCCAATACAACCAGTGGAGCCCCGTATTCCGGACATCGAATAGCTTGCTCAAGAGATAAGCCCCCCACAGCCTGTACCGGCACGCTTACAGCAGCAACTACCTCCCGTAACTGATCTAAAGGACTTGGCATAGGAAATCCCTGAGCGGCTATTCCCCTTCGTTCATCATAACCGATGTGGTGGATAACATAGTCACATCCAAGTTCTTCCAGCCATTTGGCACCCGCTATCATATCCGGACAGCCAAGGTTATCGCCCATTACCTGTATGCCAAAATCTTTTCCCGCTTTAACCACCACCTTAATGGTTTCTTCATGTGCCCTGGCCATAACCACAACATGTGTAGCACCGGCCTTAGCCATCATTTCGGCTTCCAAATAGCCTCCATCCATCGTTTTCAGGTCTGCTACAATAGGTATGCCCGGAAAGTTTTCACGTAATTTTCTTACACCATGCAATCCTTCAGCCAAAAGCAGGGGAGTACCTGCCTCCAGCCAGTCCACGCCAGCCCTGATAGCCAATTCTGCAGTTTCCAATGCCTCATCAATATTGGTAAGGTCTAAAGATATTTGTACTATGGGTCTCATGACAACTTAGAGTTCTTTTAATTTTATATTTCTATATTCTACTTTCATAGGTGGGCCAACATGCACCTGTAATCCCAGTAAACCGGAAGATTTCCTGTTCACTTTGTCAAGGTCGTTCACTTCGCTCATTAAAATATCATTAATATAGTGCTGCATGACATTTCCTTTTATGACCAGATGGCAGCTGTTCCATTCTTCGGCATTAATCTTTGCTTTTAAACTATCCGAATGTCCAAGAGAAGCTACTACTTCCCTGTTTTTCCAGGCATTGTTTTGTACGCCAGCCTTTAAAGAACCAGGTTCAAGAGAGTTTTCCTGTGATCTAATAACCGCCTTTTCACCCCTGTATGCCAGAGTAGTCCGTTTTCTTTCTTCATAATTCTGGCCTGTGTAAGTGTTTTTTCCATCAATATCCGCCTGATATCCCCTAAGCGCATATGGAATGGTATCCAGTCGTTCACTGCGGTAATTTATACCACTGTTACCGGCCCTGGTAATACGAAATTCCAATTTTAACTCAAAGTCATTTGGTTGTCCTTCCTGCCAGATAATAAAAGTATTGCTTTTTAATCTTGTTTCGGGTGTGACTTCCCCAACCAGCAGGCCATTTTCTACATGCCAATAAGCTGGATCTCCATCCCAGCCATCCAAAGACATACCGTCGAATATTGGGGTAAACCCCAACGTTGAATCCCGAATAAATGTAGATTCTTCTCCGGCGTTTTGGTGCTTTATTTCTTTACAGGATTGAAAAACCAAAGGAAAGCATGTTGACCAAAATACAGTGCAAAGGATCAGTTTTTGTCTGATGTGTCTTATTCTCATTTGGCTGATTAAAATATTTATATAAAATCTACTTTGTAAAATACCCGTTTGGATTAAAGCTGTTATTAAAAATAAGCATTTACAAAACAATATGCATTCCCTTAACCAAATAACCGTCAGACAAGTGATTAACAATTGACATTATTTAAATGGTAAGGCAATATTTGCTGCCCGAAACAAGCTTTTCATGGGATTTAATTGATAATTAAAATGCAAGTGTTATCTTTGTAGAAGTTTAATGAGATGATCACCGACCTATAGTAACTATCGCTCTGGCTATTTTTGGAGTATTTACAATTCCACACATACTTTTCCAAGCGCTCATTTTCTTTATCAAGCTTCTTTTTAAACTAAATCATTATATACAAATAAAATATTTTAATGGCAAGATCGCAACAAACCTATAGCAAAGGGGAAAAAGAAAAAAAGCGTTTGAAGAAGCGCGAAGACAAACAAAAGAAAAAAGAAGCACGTAAAGTGGCCTCCAGGGAAAAGGGTGGTGGTATTGAATTTGCATATGTAGATCATAATGGAAATTTAACGGACACTCCTCCGGATCCTTCAATGAAAATAGAAATTGATGCAGAAGATATCATCCTTGGTATTCCAAAGAGGGAAGAAGGCGATGTAGTAGAAGTAGACCCAATAAGAAAAGGAAAAGTATCATTCTTTGACACTTCAAAAGGTTTTGGGTTTATCATAGACTCTGAAAACAATGAAAAATACTTCTGCCACGTAAGCGGTTTAATCGATGAGATTGCTGAAAACGACAAGGTGTCTTTTGAACTTGAAAAAGGTATGAAAGGCCTTAATGCCGTTCGTGTAAAGAAAGTTTAATTCTATCTTTCCCCCACTACAGAAACATTTTCCGGTTAAATTCAAATTTTATCTATTTTATTGTGATTTTTTAGATTTTTGCTATACTAATAGTTATATAGTTAAATCAAAACACGATGAAATCAGACAATAAGTATTCGCAATTAATTGAATTTATCTGCAGGATATATCAATGTGAGGTCCGCATGTTCAAAAGAATATTAGGAATAAAATAGGCTCCCAGTTAAAATTATAATCCAGTTTTCCATTTCTGTTATTAATACCAGGCAACACTTAGATCAATCCTGCATAAAAAGTAGGCTTTTGAATAAGGGATATAAAGCATAACTAAATAAAAATCATTAACTTGTATAAAAACAAACCATGCCTGGGAACATGGATACAAAACCGATTTTAAAAAATATCAGTAGACGAAATTCCGTATCCTCAAGTGCGGAAAATATGAATTCAGAAATCATGGCAAATCCTGAATTCAGGATTACCATGATGTTGGAGACCAGTGATTATTTAAACAGGCTGGAAGCCAATCAATTCAGCATTTTTACACAAAAATTTCATAAAAGTATTTCCAAAACTTTAAAACATTTTGAAGGGAGTGTTTTAAAAAAGAATGATAATACCTATCTGGTTCTATTCACATCGGCCACTAACGCTGTTATGTGCGCATTAAAAATTCAATCCGACTTTAAGTACATTACACCAAAACTTGAAGGTCGAACCCGAAGATTGCATATCGGGATAAGCACAAGAATTCCGGCTTTAAAAAATTTCATTCCGGGCAATGAGAAAGCTACCCCGGTTTTTTGGATGTGTGAAGAAGTGCCGGACCAATTGGTGATAACATCTGAAGTGAAAGTACTTTATGAAAAAGAAAACAGGAATGCCGTAATTGACCGGGAACATATCAGGACCTTAAGCCCTTGGGAAGAATTGTTTCTGACACGTATTATGACGTTCAGTGATAATTCCTGGCAAACCCCATCCTTTAGCATAAATGGGCTCTGTGATGCATTGGAATTAAGCAGATCACAACTTTACCGAAAACTTAAGAAGTTAACCGGAAAATCCCCTAATGCTTTTATTAGAGAAATAAGGCTTAAAAAAGCATTGGAGCTTTTGCATAATCAATTGGGTAATGTTTCTGAAATTGCGAGGACCACAGGATTTAAAAGCCCTGCTTATTTTACCAAATGCTTTACAACAAAATTTGGCATTCTTCCCTCCAGATATACCAAGCAGCATATCTATTAATTCTGTATTCCCAAATGTAGCTTACCGTCAACGTTTACAAGGCCTTACCCTGATTCAATTGTCCTATAGTTCTTTGAGTTGTTGAAATATATGCTCTGTTTCGTACTCTTAAAGACTTAGTTACAAATCTGTAATATAACTTCCACAAAAGTGTAACAATAACTTTTTTTAGACGTCTTCTAGGTATAGACATCAATTAAATCAACGATCATGAGAACACTTGACATGAATTACATTAAACGGACTTTAAACTACCACATAGGTTATGGATGGAGTATGAGCAGAAGCCATTCTTCAAAGAATGACCATAGCAGCAACAAATCAAGTTAACCAAATGCAAGTAAAAATGAGAACAGTACTTTTTGTTGCCTTTGCGTTACTAATTCTTAGCTCCTGCTCAAAAGATGACTACAGCGGTTCGGGAAATACAATTTCAGAATTCAGAGAAATAAGTGCATTTTCTAAAATTAGCACTGAAGGAACTTTTATTGTGAATATAAGTCAGGGTTCCAAACAGTCCTTGGAAGTTATAGCCGATGATAATATCATTAACAGAGTAAAAACTGCTGTTTCTGGTGACCAATTAAAGATTTACCTGGAAGATGGAAACTATAAAAACATTTACCTGGAAGTTAATATTACGGTGCCGGGTTTAAATGAAATAAAAAACGAAGGAACAGGGAATATTACCGTTTTTGAACTTGAAAGTACCGGGAATATGAACATTGAGAATGTTGGAAGCGGAAATATTTCAATGGCAGGTTATGTGGATAACCTGTATATAAAAAATGAAGGCACCGGAATTATTAAATGTGCTGAGTTAATGGCAGCAAAAGTTGAAGTATCTATTGAAGGCTCAGGCGATTGTGAAGTTTATTGTACAGAATACTTAAACGTTAGGATTGAAGGCAGCGGTAATGTCTACTATCTGGGTAACCCCATTACAGAGTTGAATGTGACAGGCTCTGGAAGGGTTATTCCAATGAATTAGATATATCCCATTAGTAAGAGAGGGACGTTAAAGATTTTATTTCCCCTGGATTCAATTTTTCCAATGTTATATTTCCAATACGCATTCTTATAAGTCTCTGGGTTGGGAAACCAACTACTGAGGTCATTTTCCGCACCTGCCTAAATTTGCCTTCTGTAAGCGTAATACTTATCCAGCTGGTAGGCCGGTGTCTTCCGATTCGTAGTTTTTTATCCGGCTCGGGAAGTATAGGGCAGGTTTTCAAATAACGCACATCACATGCTTTGGTAAAGTATTTCTTTCCCTCAAAACCAATTTCAACACCTTTTCTTAAAAGAGCAATCGCCTCACTTGTGATCTCCCCATCGAGTTGAGCATAATACTCTTTTTCTATACCAGAGCGATTTACAGCATCACTGAGCTTGCCATCTGTCGTTAGCAGCAGTAATCCCTCTGATTTTTCATCCAGCCGGCCTATAGGCATTACACCCTCAGGAAAATCATACAGTTCATTCAAAAATTTCTTTTTTCGTAATTGCCTGGGGCTTTTTGAGCTGAGCTGGCTTATGAACCCAAAAGGTTTGTATAGTTTATAGTAAAGCTGTGCTGTATCCATTTGAGTTGGCAAGTTTCATATTGGGTATTTTAAGAAAGGATGATCAGTTTAAGAAGTGAAAATTAAATCAGGGTAATTTAATTAAAATTCTTAAATTGTAAAAAAACAGCCTATGCCCATATTTATGGATCGTCACGATGTCAGCGCGGACGTAAATGCAGAACACGTGGCACAATTACATACCGAAGATTTAAAAATTCAGCACCTGTTTGGATGTAAGGGAATGACCTATTGGTTTGATGGTGCAAGAAAAACAGCCTTCTGTCTTATAGAAGCACCCAATAAGGAAGCTATTCAAAAAATGCATGATCAGGCACACGGTGATGTTCCACATATGATCATAGAAGTCGATAGCACCGTTGTGGAATCTTTCCTGGGTCGCATAGAAGATCCGAAGAAATCTCGAAATACGGAATTAAACATTATTAATGATCCGGCATTCCGAACTATAATGCTAATTAAATTAGAGCAATTGTCATTAAAGTTTTCAGGGTTTGACACCAGGACAGCAGCTTTGCAGGCTTCTGGTAATTCAATTGTGAATACAATTTCCGATTACAAAGGTCGTGTTGTGAATCAAAAACCCGATTACTTTTTAACTTCATTTGATTCTGTGACCAATGCCGTCTCATGTGCAATTGAAATGAAGACTATTATTCAGCGGGATTTGGTAAACGAAATGGAAGGAACCCTAAAAGTAAAAATTGGCTTGAGTGCAGGAGTCCCCGTTACTGAAAAGGCGGGGTTATTTGAAGATACCATCAGGTTAGCCGATAGGTTATGCGATGTGTCCAATGGCCAAATTGTGGTTTCTTCTGAAGTTAAGGACTTATATGAAAGTGAAAATTTAAATGTTTCAATAAATAAGGAGTTGGTTCATACTTTTAGCCCAAACGATGAATATTTTTTGAATGCTCTTATGGATTATACCGAGAGTGAATGGAGCAATACTTCCTTAAATATAACCGAATTCAGCAAGAGGCTTGGCTATAGTAAATCGCAGCTATATCGTAAAATGATTGCAACTACCGGGAAATCGCCTAATAAATTCATAAAGGATTACAGAATGCATAAGGCACTTAAATTATTAAATAAGCAAAGTGGAAATATTTCTGAAATTGCCTTTGAGACAGGGTTTAACAGCCTTGCATATTTTTCCAAATGTTTTCAGGAAAGTTTCGGCATACTCCCCTCAAAATATATCCGGCCCCATTCTGCATAGCCTTATTTGATTCTTAAATAGCAGCAATGATTTAAAATTATAACTTTTTGGATTATTTGTCACTATTCGGTATCTGTGTCTTATATAAATTTATGGTATAAACAAAAACAGTATAGATGAAAACAACACTTTTTGAACGATTAGGAGGAACAAAAGGCATTTCAATGATAGTGGATGATGCTGTGGAAGCGCATATGAATAATCCGGCTGTAAATGCCCGCTTTTTACCACTTAAAGAACAACCCGAACGACTGGAGGTTATAAGACAGCATACCATTGAGTTTTTTAGTGCCGGTAGTGGAGGCCCTCCGGTATATAACGGGCAGGATATGGTAACTGCACATAAAGGAATGAATATTAGTCATGCAGAATATATGCATGTAATTGATGATATTTTTGTGTCCCTGGATAAAAATTCCATAAATGAAGAAACTAAAAAAGATGTACTCTTCATTCTCTGGTCCTTAAAGGAAATGATTCTTTCTAAATAATTTTAAACAATCTATTAAACCAATAATAATTTCAGAAACAATGGAAAAAAAACAAACTGTAAATGATTTGACTAATTCGGTTATTGAAAACTTCAGGTTACAAATTAGGGGCGAAATTGTTCAAACTACAGATTCCGGGTATAATGAGGCAAGAAAAATATACAATGCAATGATTGATAAGCATCCGGGAATGATTGTTCGATGTGCCGATGTAGCAGATGTAATGGCTTGTGTAAATTTTGGAAGGGAAAATAATTTATTGGTGGCTGTCAGAGGTGGAGGTCATAACGGCGGTGGCCTTGGGCTATGTGATGATGGTTTGGTCATTGATTTATCCCAATTAAAGTATGTAAGAGTCAACATGGCTGATAAAACGGTAAGAGTTGGGGGTGGAAACCTATGGGGCGAAGTTGATCACGCAACGCATCCATTTGGATTGGCTGTTCCCGCCGGAATTATATCAACTACCGGGGTTGGAGGATTAACCCTGGGTGGCGGTGTAGGACATCTTACCAAAAAATATGGCCTGACCATTGATAATTTATTGGAGGCAGATATGGTGTTGGCAGATGGTTCTTTTGTGACTGTTAACAAGGATCAGAATAAAGATCTTTTTTGGGCGATACGAGGAGGTGGTGGTAATTTTGGAATTGTCACTTCCTTTAAATTCCAGGCACACCCCGTAAGTAAAGTAATTGGTGGTCCTACTTTATGGCCCATTGAAAAAACGGAAGAAATTATGTCTTGGTATAATGATTTCATCATGAATGCACCGGACGATTTGAATGGTTTTATTGCTACCATGATTATCCCGGGACCACCATTCCCGGAAGTATTACACAATAAAATGTTTTGTGGAATTGTATGGTGCTATACAGGTGATCCTTCAAAATTTGATAAGTTATTTCAGGAGGTAAGGGATAAAAACCCCGTATTTGAACATGTAGGGGAGATGCCCTATCCCTCCATTCAAACACTTTTTGACGGATTATTGCCACCTGGTTTACAATGGTACTGGAGAGCAGATTTCTTTAATGAATTAGGCAAGGAGGTAAGGGCGGCGCATTTAAAATATGGATCCAGTATCCCTACACCATTATCACAAATGCATTTATATCCACTAAGCGGGGCTGCTGCAAGGGTAGGGAATGAGGATACCCCGTGGGCTTACAGAGATGCAAAATATGCCGGGGTAATAGTAGGTGTGGATCCGGATCCCAAAAACGCCGATAAGATAACAAGATGGTGTAAGGACTATTGGGAAGCCTTGCATCCGTATTCTTCCGGAGGTGCTTATTCCAACTTTATGATGGACGAAGGACAGGAAAGGGTTCAGGCCAGTTATAAGCATAATTACAAGCGTTTGGCTGCAATTAAAAAAGCCTATGACCCTGACAATTTCTTCAGGGTAAATCAGAATATTCAACCCAAAGCCTAAAATATTTTTAAAATGTCTGGTTTTCGGAACTTTAAGGCCAGAAAACAAATTGAATAATTAATCAGGGAAAGTGAAGTACAGTCTATTTCACTTTCCCTTTTTTGATTTAAAACATAAATCTTGGTTAACTATTAATACGAAAAGGCGGCGCAGGTATTTTCAAAATGATGACTACGCAATTTTAAACCGCTTACCGCCCTGAAATACATAAATAATTTATTGCTGCCAACTTCTATTTCATCAGCTTATCTTTTTTTGCTCAATCAAAACAAACCTATTCCTTTAATAGTAAGAGCGTTATGTCCTGTTTTTAATGTTAAAACAGTTCCAGCAATCTTTTTTGTACTATTTATTAATTGAAGTGCTTTTGTTTATTTTTGAATTGGTGTAGTCGCGATTTTGTCTATTTGAAATGGGTTAATTCAATTTATTTTATCAATTTTGAAGGGCACTCCAATAAAGTAAATCAATAATTCAATTCCATCATCTATGGTAACCGCAAGGCTTGAGAAAATAATAAATTCACTTTTTGAGACTTTGGAAGAAGAAATAACTGCCTACCGAAACAGCCCGGAAGACTGGAATATCTCTGATGGTAATGTAGCCATCTGTATTCTTACAGAAGATGGTCGTGTATATGGAAAATTGTTTGGAGCCGACAAGTTAAAGCGAAGGCATTTTTTTAGCATTGCTTATAAAAAGGCAAGTCAGGTATGGATAACCGGGCAAAAAACCGGAGACTATGAAAAAATAGTTTTTGGAGGAGAAATGGACCCTGAAGACTCTCCTATAGAACTCCCGGACCTTATTGGATGGGTAGGAGGTCAACCCATCAAAATAGAAGAGACTCAATTATCTGTTGGGTTTAGTGGTTTTAGGGGATTTAACGATATCGATATTGTTCAAAAAGCGATACAAAAAGTAATGCATACTCTCTAACCGGCCTATGATACGAGTAGTTTCTGTTTGTACTAAACATATTGTATGGATACTCGTTTTATTTATAGCTTCTTCCTGTAAAAATGAGCCTAAAGAAAAAATTGATTCAACTTATTCAGACGAAAAATACAGGCTGGGCATTCAAACTATCCCCGGGGAATTACAATGTGAATATTATGATCGGGGAGGGGAAGGAATTGCCTTCCATGATACGGACTCCATCAACAATGGAAGCGGGAAGCTCAATAAGGGTCAGGATTATCTGAGTGGATTCAGAAAAAAAGAAGCTGTAGATATTTCCTATACCAAATTTCATGACAGCATCGATAATTCCAAATACAATCTTGTACGTCCTAAGGAAGGGCAATTGTATGTTGGATGGACGGAACCGGGAGAATGGACCAGATACACGGTAAAGGTAACCCATGCAGGAACCTACCAGATTGGGCTAATGTATACGGCAAATCAAAACGGGCAGATTGGCATAACAGCAGCTGATGAAGCCGATTCGGGCCCGATGATAATTAAATCGACCTTTGACCCGGCCGACCCATTTAACTGGCGTCAATGGCACCATTGGAACTATGATGCGCATATTGGTGAGATAGTCTTAAAAAGCGGTGTTCAGTTCCTCACCTTGCATACACTGGAAATAGGACAGATGAATTATGACTATCTTTCCTTTACACTAAAAAAATAGTACTATTTCATTTTTAAATATTCTGACTTATGGACTTAACTGCAATTAAAAGAAGGGAATTTCTAAAATCTATGGGGCTAATCTCCGCAGGCACATATGCCGCTGGCATGGGTGCTTTCAGTTTTGGTTCCTGTCAATCTGCCCCAACATTCAGCAAACGGGAAGCGGTTTTAAATATGCTGACAGCAACCGGCAAGCAAGATTATATTCCAAGTGGTTTTTTCGTTCATTTTGGGAAAGGTTATCAATGGGGTGATGCTGCAGTAGCCAGACATCTGGAATATTTTAAAGCAATTGACATGGATTTTATCAAAATCCAGTATGAAGCGCTATTTCCGGCTATTGATATTATCAAAAAACCAGAAGACTGGGCCAGGATGCCTTTTTATAAAAAGGACTATTATGAAGAGCAACTCTATGTAGTTAAGGAACTGGTAAAACAAGGTAAAAAATTAGCCCCTGTAATCGCTACTTTTTACTCCCCATTCATGTGCGCAGGCCACAGTGTTACCAGCCAGTTGGTTACCGAACACTTAAAACAGGATCCTGAAAGTGTTAAAAAGGGTCTTGAAATTATAACCGATAGTGTTTTGATCTTTTTAAAGGAATGTAAAAAACTCGGTGTCGACGGGTTTTTGGCACCTACACAGGGCAATGAAGCCTTTAGGTTTCAGGATCCGAATATCTTTCTGGACTATATTAAGCCTACAGATATGGTAGTGCAGAATGAAATAAATGAAGGTTGTATTTGTAACGTATTGCACATCTGCGATTACGAAGGCCCTTATGACGACTTAAGCCCTTTTGTGGATTACCCTGGTCATATTGTGAATTTAAGCGATATCGTTGCAGGTAAAAAGGTTCCCTTAAAACAACTATATGAAATGTTTGGGAAAAGGCCAATCATGGGAGGCCTGGAGAAAAGAGGGCCCATACTCACAGGCACAGATCAGGAGATTCAGGCGCAGGTAAAAGAAGTTCTGGAGGAAGCTCCCGAGCGATTTATCCTGGGGGCAGAATGTGCATTGCTGGGGGAAGTTGATTGGAAGAAAGTGCGTACTGCAGTAAATACAGGTCATTTAGCTGCAAAATAATAAAGTAATACCTTATGACACGTGATATAATTAGCTCATTTTTAATGGTTTTTCTAGTCATGAAGGTATTCTGTCAGACAACAACTCCAATTCAAAATATTCCGGCAGATACCGGCAAAATTATACTCTCGGTTAATGCATACTCCTTTAGTGATCTGCTAATGGCAAGGGAAAAGAGGGATAACCAACAAGTTTATACATTGTTTAACCTAATTGACTGGTGCGCCTCACAGAATATAAAAGCTCTGGACCCTACTGCTTATTTTTTCCCTACATACCCTGAAGTACCTTCAGATGAATATTTGAAAAAATTTAAGGATCATGCTGCTACAAAAGGAGTTGCTATAAGTGGTACAGGTATACGAAATAATTTTGCGTCTTCGGATCCCAAAATTAGGGCCGAAGGCATTGAACTGGCCAAAAACTGGATTGTCGCGGCTTCCCAAATTGGCGCCCCGG
>JAHEBI010000334.1 GCA_024642325.1 Eudoraea sp.
GGGATTTTTAAAGAAGTAGGGATTTGATCTATCAAGCGCTCTTTTTCATAAGCATTTGCCAGGATATATGTTTTCTTGCGCAACAGTTCTGAAAACTCCTCTAAACTTTCATGCTCCTTCTGGGATTGTACTGTAATAGGCTGTCCTATTCTTACTTTGATAGCCCTGTTTCTTTGGGTGGTAACTTCTGAAGGTAATTTGGCGGTCCTGAATATATCATTGACCTTAGACAAATAATAGAATAACTTACTGTTCTTTGCATGGAAATAAATGGGAACAACCGGTACTTCGGCCTTGCGAATAAGCTTTAATGCCGTTTCTTCCCATGGCCTATCTACAATTAGTTTTCCATCTTTGTATGTAGAAACTTCCCCGGCTGGAAAAATACCCAACGGATGACCATCCTTTAAGTGGCTCAATGCATTTTTAAAACCTGCAATACTGCTTTTTACATCTTTATGGCTTTCAAAAGGATTCACAGGCATAATATAAGGCGCAAGTGGTTCCACCCTGTGCAGCAGAAAATTAGCGATAATCTTGAAGTCCGGTCTCTCATTCAGCATTAATTTCAGCAACAGAACCCCATCAATGCCTCCCAGTGGATGATTGCTAATCGTAATATAAGCACCCTCTTTTGGCAGCCGTTTAAAATCCTCTTCAGGAATTTCAAAATCTATTTCATAGTGTTCCAGGATGGCTTCCAGGAATTCAGGCCCTTTTAATTGTTTGTTGTCATCATAAAACTTATTAATGTCTGACAATTTGGTTAACCTAACCAGGATCCATCCCATAAAAGTTCCGAAAAACCCATATCGTTGCAGATTTATTGCCTTGGCTACTTCTTTTACGGTGACTAAACCCATGAACTACGTGACTATATAAAAGTAAATATAGGTAAATCAATAGCAGAGACCCCTATTTTAACATATGAAAAGTTAGCTTTCCGATTACTGCTTTACCACCAGTTGCAAGGTTTCTTTCCCGCGCTGTTCTAAAAGAACTTCCCGGCCATTTTGTAGTGATTTTATTGAATCTGCATCAAAATGTCGTATAGTATACAAAGAGACATCTTCATGACAGACCACATTAAACTTACCTGACAGTTGATTCAATAAATCGCTAAGCCGGTTATATTTATTATCTACACAAACAGAGAAGCTAATAGCAGAATTTTGAATAAGATCCACCTTCATTTTATAATCGTGGAGTAATTTAAAAAGGTCACCTATACTATCTTCCACGATAAATGAAAAGTCCAGCGAGGATAGCTTCATCAACACTTGATTTTTCTTGACAATAAAGCAAGGTATCTCAGGTTCAATGCCAATGCCCTTAGCAACTGTAGTTCCACTATCTTTAGGTTGAATAAATGATTTTACATGCAGAGGAATCTCCTTTCTCTGTAATGGCTGTAAAGTTTTTGGGTGGATTACAGAAGCTCCGTAAAAAGCCAGCTCGATAGCTTCGCGATAGGATATTTTATTTAAAAGACGTGCCTCTTTGAAATACCTCGGATCCGCATTAAGAACTCCGGGCACATCTTTCCATATGGTTACAGAATTGGCATTTAGGCAGTAGGCCACAATAGCCGCTGTATAATCGGAGCCTTCTCTGCCAAGTGTAGTGGTAAAATTATTGTCGTCACTTGCCAAAAAGCCCTGTGTAATATATAATTTATTCTTTTCTATGCCCTCGGCAATCAACTTTTGTGTTTTTTCCCAATTTACTCTGCCGTCCCTGTAGTTGTTGTCCGTCTTTATATAATCTCGTATATCCAGCCAGTAGTTTTCTATCCCAACTTCGTTGAGGTACTTACTAACGATGGTCGTTGAAATTAATTCACCATAACCTACTACCTGATCATAAACAAAACTGTAATTTGGCGATTTATTCCATGTTAAAAAGCCTTGTACTTCTTCAAAAAGAAGGTTAACTATTTTATAAACGGAATGTTCCTTATTGGTAAATAAGGCATTCATAATTGCTTCGTGATACAAAAAAACTTCTTCAAAAGCCTTTTCTAATCCAACCCTTTCATCAAAATAGGCCTTTACCACTACCTCCATTGCGTTCGTCATTTTTCCCATAGCAGATACCACCAAAAAAGTGTTCTGATGTCCAGTCTCCTTAAGGACTTCTACTAAATTCCTTACCCCATCCGCATCCTTAACGGATGCTCCTCCAAATTTAAATACTCTCATAAATTGTTTAAATATTGCTGAATACCTTTTTCATCCAATTGCACCACATCCCAATCTCGCATAACTCTGGCACCTTTCTTTTCATAAAATGCAATAGCCGGGTCATTCCAGTCCAGAACTTCCCACGATATGCGTTTAACTCCTAATTGCGCTCCGTATTTTACAACTTCTGTAAGCAGAGCTGTGCCCAGGCCACTGCCGCGCATACCTTCCGATACAATTAAATCCTCCAAATGCAGCACAGGACCTTTCCATGTTGAATACCTTGGATATAGCAATGCCATTCCGCCAATAGTATTATTCACAAGCCCTACGAAACAATGAAATAGTTTCCTGTCCCCAAAACCATCATTAACCAGACCCTCTACCGTCATCTCAACTGCACCCTCTTCTTTTTCAAAACTGGCCAATTCCTTTATTAATTTCAAAACCTCAGGCATATCTTCTGCCACTGCTTCCCTGATATCAAATTCCATAATTGTTACAAATAAAACACAAAGTTATAAATTTCAAAAACTTGAAGGTTACGAAAACGTTTTAGTTTCACAAAATAACCGATATTTGTACTCAAATAAAACATCCCTCCTTAATGGATAAAAAAAATAAAACTCTTGGGGAATTTATTATTGAGAATCAGACTTCTTTCCAGTATTCCTCCGGAGAACTATCTAAACTGATCAACGCCATCAGGCTTGCCTGCAAGGTAGTAAATCACGAGGTGAATAAGGCGGGGCTTATTGATATTATTGGGACAGCAGGAGATACTAATGTCCAGGGTGAAGATCAACAAAAACTGGATGTCCTTGCCAATGAAAAATTCATTCAGACATTAAAAAACCGGGAAATAGTTTGCGGTATAGCTTCTGAAGAAGAAGATGATTTTATTAGTGTTAACAGTAATGATGAACTGCATCAGAACAAATATGTCGTCCTTATTGATCCTTTGGATGGTTCCTCAAATATTGATGTAAATGTTTCGGTAGGTACCATTTTCTCTATTTATAGAAGAATTACCCCTGTTGGCACCCCGGTTACCCTTGAGGATTTTCTTCAACCTGGTATCAACCAGGTTGCTGCCGGTTATATAATCTATGGTACATCCACGATGTTGGTATATACCACAGGTTTCGGGGTTAACGGATTTACACTCAATCCGGCTATAGGTACATTTTATCTTTCCCACCCGGATATGCAGTTTCCTGAAACCGGTAAAATATATTCAGTAAATGAAGGTAATTATATTCATTTTCCACAGGGAGTAAAGGATTATATCAAATACTGCCAGCAGGAAGAAGATGACAGGCCATATACATCAAGATATATTGGTTCCCTCGTTTCAGATTTTCATAGAAATATGATAAAAGGAGGTATTTATTTATATCCCAAAAGCAGTGTTGCTTCCAATGGCAAATTACGACTGCTCTACGAATGTAATCCTATGGCTTTTATTGCCGAACAAGCCAGCGGTAAAGCCAGCGATGGTTTTAAAAGAATATTGG
>JAHEBI010000335.1 GCA_024642325.1 Eudoraea sp.
GGTAAAGAAATATGGCGCTACGGTGATTCTCTGCAAGTATGGCATTCAACCAGCCGCGGTGTTTCTTATTGGGAAGAAGGTGACGATAAGCGAATTCTGTTTACCAAAGGGCCAGAATTATTTGCGCTGAACGCCATAACCGGGGAGCCTGTCACAAATTTTGGTGTCCGGGGCAAAGTTGACCTGCATGTTGGAATGCCTGAATCAGCGAAAGACAAGTTTGTTATCTCTAATACACCCGGGACTATTTTTGAAGACCTTATTATTATGCCTCTAAGGGTTTCTGAAGATGTTGGGGCAGCCCCCGGGAATATTATGGCTTTTAATATTAAAACAGGAAAACTTGAATGGGTGTTTCATACCATCCCCCTCTCCGGAGAGGACGGTGTTGAAACCTGGGAGGATAAGAATGAATTGGTTGGCGCCGCAAATAATTGGGCAGGGATGGCGATTGATGAGGACAGTGGCATTCTTTACGTTCCAACCGGTTCCGCAGCTCCTGATTTTTATGGCGGTATACGAAAAGGAAGTAATTTGTATGCAAACTGCCTGTTAGCTTTGGATGGGAAAACAGGAAAGCTTTTGTGGCATTATCAATTCACCCATCACGATATTTGGGATCGGGACCCTCCGGCTCCTCCAAATTTAATTACCATTACCAGGAATGGAGAAAACATTCCGGCTGTGGCCCAGGTAACAAAACAGGGCTATATATATGTTTTTCACAGGGAAACCGGGGAACCTTTATTTGATATCAATGAAGTTCCTGTCCCCGCTTCAGGTCTTAAAGGAGAAAAAGCCTGGGAAACACAGCCTTTTCCGGTAAGTCCGAAACCTTTTGCCCGCCAGTCTTCAGAATTGACAGAAAATGATATCAGTCCGTATGCACAAAACAAAGAAGAGCTAAAGGCTATATTAACTGCTTCGGATAAACGTATTTACGCTCCTCCGGGACTCGATCCCGTATTGCTCTTCCCGGGATATGACGGAGCTGCTGAATGGGGTGGTGCCTCTGCCGATCCTGAAGATGGTATTCTCTATGTTAATTCCAATGAAATGGCCTGGATACTGCAGATGGAAGAAAATAATTCTGATCGTTCAGGTCTCTCCTATGGAGAAGGTGTTTATCAAAAATACTGCATGGTTTGTCATCAAAAAGACAGGGGTGGAATAGCGGCAAGCGGATTTCCCTCTCTGATAAATATAAGCGAAAGACTGAGCAAAGAAGAAGTGCTCAATCAAATTAAACTTGGAAAAGGAATGATGATCGGCTTTCCGCAGTTAACGGCAGCTGAGAAAGAAGGTCTTATCAGCTTCCTGATGGACGAGGATGGTAAAAAAGAGGTGGGTTCCGGCCTTCCAGAATTGGAAGACATTCCCTATAAACATTTGGGTTATAATAAATTTCTGGCAAGCGACGGCCTTCCGGCAATTTCACCGCCGTGGGGAACCCTCCATGCCATTGATCTGAATTCAGGAGAATTTATCTGGTCTGTTCCTTTCGGAGAAACTCCCGAATTAAGAGAACAGGGATACCCAACAACCGGAACAGAAAATTATGGCGGCGCCGTAGTCACAGAAAATGGCCTGCTTTTTATAGGCGCCACTAAAGATGGTTACTTCAGGGTATTTGACAAACATAATGGAAAGATGCTTTGGGAATATAAATTACCCGCGGCGGCTTTTGCCACACCTGCCATGTATCAGGTAAATGGGAAACAGTATATTGCCATTGCCTGCGGAGGCGAAAAGTTAGGAACAGAGAAAGGAAATCAGATAGTGGCGTTTTCTTTAGATTAGAACGGCCTGTTTTTGATTAGTGCCGGCTTATGTCTCATTAAATTTAAGTGCCTTGTGGTCAAATATATAAAATGTGTGCTATTTTTAAACTTCAGGAACAATGGCTCTCTTTAAGCCCTTGCAATAAAAAAACTGAAAATGGAAAAAATTAAAATCCTTGTTGTGGGTTGTGGAAATATGGGAACCAGCCACGCTCGTGCATACCACAAATTACCTGGTTTTGAAATAGTGGGGCTGGTTAGTCGAAAACCGCAAAGCCGGGAGCGCCTTTCCAAAGAATTGGGGGGCTTGCCTAAATTTGGTGATTTTAAAGAGGCGCTTGAAACCACAAAGCCTGATGCGGTATCTATAAGTACCTATCCTGAAACCCATGCAGAATATGTGAGGGAAAGTCTTCTTGCCGGGGCTCATGTGTTTGTGGAAAAACCTATTGCTTTAACAGTTGAAGAGGCAGAAGAGCTTGTTGATTTGGCCCATAAAAAAAAGAAAAAACTTGTTGTTGGCTATATACTGAGGGTTCATCCGGCCTGGTCCAAATTTGTTGAAATAGCGAAAACCCTTGGTAAACCCCTGGTAATGCGTATGAATCTTAATCAACAAAGCTCCGGAGAGCAGTGGTATACCCATAAACAACTCATGCAGTCTATGTCACCTATTGTCGATTGTGGAGTTCATTACGTTGATATTATGTGCTTAATGACCGCGGCAAAACCGCTAAGTGTGAGTGCTATTGGAGCCAGGTTAACCGAAGAGATAAATGCTGATATGTATAATTACGGACAGCTACAGGTGCGTTTTGACGATGGTTCTGTTGGTTGGTACGAAGCGGGTTGGGGGCCTATGATAAGCGAAACGTCTTTTTTTATTAAGGATGTCATTGGCCCAAAAGGATGTGTTTCTATTGCGGATGAAAAAAAGGGTGATTCAGATGATATTGAGGGCCATACCAAAACAGGTGGCCTAATTTTACATTATAGCGAGTTGGATGCCAATGGAAAATTTATGAAAAAGGACCTGTTGGTTAGTACTGAGGATGAACCCGATCATGACGGGCTTTGCTTGTTGGAGCAGGAGTATTTCTTAAATGCTATTCAAAAGAATCTTGACCTGGCCCATCATTTATCCGATGCTGTTAACAGCTTAAAAATTGTTCTTGCGGCCGATAAATCTTTTAGAACTGGTGAAACAGTTCGCCTGTAAATGTCATATATTGTTCATTTTGCTGATTTAACTGATTTTTCCACATTTATCAACCTATGATAGGTATTTTTCAAAAAGCGAAAATATATAAAGACAGAAACGCCATTGTTTCTGATGGTATGGCTTATACCTACGATCAATTACTGGTCAGGTCCTCTGTTGTGGCTTCCAATCTTTTAGGTGATTCTACGGATTTAAACGAAGCCAGGATAGCTTATTTAATACCCCCTTCTTTTGAGTATACCGCCGTACAATGGGGAATATGGGCTGCGGGGGGAATGGCAGTGCCTTTATGTGTACAGCATCCATTGCCGGCCCTGGAGCATGTTATAAAAGATTCCGGCGCTGAAGTTATCATTGTGCATAAGGATTATCAGGATGTCCTTCATCCACTTAAAGCTAACTCAGACCTGTTCATCCTTCATTTAACAGATGTCTTCAAAGAAAATTCATCAAACCTTCCGGATATTTTGCCTGATAGAAGGGCGATGATGTTGTATACAAGTGGGACCACAAATAAACCCAAAGGTGTGGTAACTACTCATGCCATCATTCAATCGCAGATTACCGCCCTTGTGGAGGCCTGGGAATGGCAAAAAGAAGATTATATCCTGAATATTCTTCCATTGCACCATGTTCACGGTATTATCAATGTATTGAGTTGCGCTCTTTGGAGTGGTGCGTGCTGTGAATTTC
>JAHEBI010000336.1 GCA_024642325.1 Eudoraea sp.
TTAAATAATATGATTAAAATAAATGGTATCTTTTTTGATTTGAAGAAAGAAATCATTTGATGTCCCGGATTAAACCAAAAATTATGGAAAGAAGGTTGTTTATAAAAAAGAGCGGGGTTTGTGGTCTCGCCTTGACCATGACCCCTGGCATCTCGTTACTTCAGGATGACAAATATTCCATTGAGGAACTAATGGGAAAACAGGATATTGAGTTATACGGTGATGACATCAATTTAAGGAAGGAAGCTTATGACGCTTATATTGAAATGAGAAAGGCAGCGCAAAATGAGGGTATTGAATTCAAAATAGTCTCAAGTTATCGCAGTTTTGACAGGCAGCTGGCCATTTATGAACGTAAATATGTGAAATATACAGAGGAGGAAGACATGGAGCCTCTGACAGCGATTGATAAGATAATTGAATATTCAACTATTCCAGGGACTAGCAGGCATCATTGGGGAACCGATATTGATCTTATTGACGGGAATCCCAAGGTGGATGGGGATGTCCTTGTACCAGAAAAATTTGAAACGGGCGGGCCCTTTGAAAAATTCAAACTCTGGATGGATGAAAACTCTGAAAAGTATGGTTATTACCTGGTTTATACCAATAACGCCAAAAGGAGAGGATTTAAATATGAACCCTGGCATTATAGCTACGCTCCATTATCCAGGCCTATGCTAAAATCTTTCAGGCTAAAAAATATTCTGAAACAGTTGGAAAAAGAAGATTTCCTGGGGAGCGAACATTTGACCACAGAATATGTGAAAACCTATATTGAAGACAATATACTGGATATAAATCCTGATCTTTTATGAACATTTCAGTACTTCAGAATAAAGAGACAATTAATTTGCTATGAGAAGAGGTAGTTGGAAAATTCGAATAATTATTGGTTTGGCTATTGTTGGGTTTGCCGTCCTCCAGCGCTGTAACAATAAGGAAGAAAACCCCTATACCGGAAGAGTTCAAAATATTAATATGACATCTGAACAGGAAATTGCCATTGGCCTTCAGAGTGCGCCGGATATAGCTCAGCAATACGGAGGTTTATATCCTGACGAACGTCTTCAAACCCTGGTGGACGCCGTTGGTAACAGGCTTATTCAAAACAGTATTGCGAGGGAAACCCCCTATAAATATGAATTCCATTTATTGGCAGATAACCAGACTGTCAATGCCTTTGCATTGCCCGGGGGCCAGGTTTTTATAACCTATGCATTATTCAGTCAACTTAATGAATCACAGTTGGCGGGTGTACTTGGACATGAAATTGGTCATGTAATAGGCCGACATTCAGCAGAACGTATTGCAGAAAGTAATTTTTGGAAGAATGTAACAATGGGTGCCAGTGTAGGAGCAGATGCCGGTGACATTGTGGGTAGTATTGGGCAAAATACCCTGTTGACTAATGGACGGGGAGACGAATTGGAAAGCGATGATCTGGGCGTATTATTTATGATACAAAGTGGTTATGATCCGGAAGAAATGATCAATGTTATGGAGGTTTTAAAAGCTTCAGCGGGGCCAAACCGGATTCCTGAATTTCAAAGCACACACCCCGATCCGGATAATAGAATTGAAAAAATTAAAGAATCTATTGATAAATACGTTGGACAGACCGGATAGGATTTTAGAGGATGTTCTAGGCTGTTTATCTTTTTTTTGTATATTTGTTTTTCCTCCCAATCTGATTTACGCCCCTAATTTAACCCTTATAGCTTTGATTATTATTTTAAACGAAACTATATGGGAACACTATTGCACTTTAAAAGTCTTTATTTAGAAGCATTTGAGAACTGTAAACCAGAATTTGTGGTAATACTTTTAAAAATTTATTCCTTTTTCTGCGTATTAATGCTATCCATGGCCATCTATGCATTTTTGTTTAGGGCTTTCACAGGATTTGAATTTTAGTTTATTTATTTTTGTTGTTTACTCTTTTACCAGAACACTATTAGTTGTAAACCAACTTTATCAAAAAAACCCTGGCATTAATGCCAGGGTTTTTTTGATTGATGAATAAACTTTTTCTAGATATTGTGACCTTCCAAAACGGCAAGAGCGTCGGAGGCATGAGATAGTTTTGCCAGTTTCTTAGCTGTATATCCTTTATCATTTTTAATTGATAGGTCTGCTCCGTTTTCAATTAGTAACTCTAATATTTCAGCTTTGTTATACCTTGCGGCAAACATGGCAGGAGTCATGTCTAAGGATTTTTGATTAACATCTTCTCCAAGTTCAATTAATTTTTTTACCGTATCGATATCCCCCTTGAGAATGGCTTTGCAAAAGGAACTGATCTCGAGATCCTTCACATTCGAAGTTGTTTTGGTAAATTCATTAGATGTTCTGTTCTCTGCATAAACGCCGGAAACCACAAGCAGACAAGCCGTGGCCATAATGAAGATTGTTTTTTTCATGTTGAATTGATTTTAATTGATGAATAGATTTTGATTATATATTTATAGACGCTTCTTATTGATAATTGTTTCACTATTAACAGTTATATAACTTAATTTTAACATCTGACCGATCTTCCGGGTACATAATTTAACATGATTACCCCTCTCTGAAAATTTTATAAAAAAGCTTTGAAGAATACTGGTAAACCTTGCTAAATCACTGTATTTTAGCTAACTCATTAAATAAAAGGCCATGAACAAAAAGGTAATCTTAATGATCCTGGATGGATGGGGAAAATCTCCGGATCCTAAAGTTTCAGCTATTGATAACGCCAATACACCTTTTGTGGATTCACTCTACAAAAATTATCCGAATGCTAACCTTTTGACCGATGGCATGAATGTTGGCCTCCCGACCGGGCAAATGGGCAATAGTGAAGTGGGGCATATGAATTTAGGAGCCGGGAGAATTGTTTACCAGGATTTAGCAAAAATTAATCTGGCTGTTAAAAAAAATACGTTAAAGGAAGAAAAAGAACTCATAGATGCTTTCAATTATGCCAAAAGCCATAACAAGGATGTACATTTTCTGGGTCTTTTGAGTAATGGAGGTGTTCACAGTCATTTTGATCACTTAAAAGGTCTTATTGAGGTAAGTGAAAATTATGGTGTAAAAAATGCTTTTATCCACGCTTTTACAGACGGAAGGGATGTTGACCCTAAAAGCGGGATAACTTTTTTAAAGGACCTGACTGATTTCTGTTCAGGTAAAAATGCAAAACTGGCTTCTGTGGTTGGCAGATATTACGCCATGGACAGGGATAAAAGATGGGAACGTGTTAAAATAGCATACGATTTATTGGTTAATGGAAAAGGTGACCCATATAAGGATGTATCCGTGGCCATGCAAAAAAGCTATGAGGACGGTATAACTGATGAATTTATCAAACCAATTTCCATAGTCAATGAAGCCGGTGTTCCACTGGCTAAAATAAAAGAGGGAGATGTAGTGATCTTTTTCAACTTTAGAACAGACAGGGGCAGAGAACTTACCGAGGTGCTAAGTCAAAAAGATTTTCATGAACAAAACATGCATAAACTGGATCTCTATTATGTGACCCTTACCAACTATGATGATTCCTTCAAAGGAGTACATGTGGTATATGACAAAGAAAATCTTAAAGAGACTTTAGGTGAAGTGCTTGCCAATAAAGGTAAGAAACAGATTCGCATAGCAGAAACAGAGAAATACCCTCATGTTACTTTTTTCTTTAACGGCGGCAGAGA
>JAHEBI010000337.1 GCA_024642325.1 Eudoraea sp.
ATCATCCATATTTGCCCCATCTCCATTCACCTCATCAAATTCTTCACCAAAATAATGAAGAATGAATTTTCTCCTGGACATAGAGGTTTCTGCATAGGCAACAATTTCCTGAAGAAGTGCATTGCCAATTTCCTGCTCCGCAACCGGTTTACCCGACATGAATTTCTCTAACTTTTCCACATCCTTATAGGAATAAAATGCAAGACAATGCCCTTCTCCCCCATCCCTGCCGGCACGACCGGTTTCCTGGTAATAACTTTCAATGCTCTTAGGTATGTCGTGATGGATAACATATCGCACATCCGGCTTATCTATCCCCATACCAAAAGCAATTGTAGCTATTACAACATCCACATCCTCCATAAGAAACATATCCTGATATTTAGAACGTGTCTTGGCGTCAAAACCTGCATGATACGGTACAGCGCTCACCCCGTTTACCTGCAATACCTGAGCCAGCTCTTCAACTCTTTTCCTGCTTAAACAATAGATTATTCCTGATTTTCCGCTATTTTTCTTGACAAAACGAATGATATCTGCATCTACATTTTTTGTCTTAGGCCTTACTTCATAAAACAAGTTTGGCCTGTTAAAAGATGCCTTAAAAACCTTAGCATCTGTAATCGCAAGGTTTTTAATGATATCTTCCTGCACTTTAGGAGTGGCTGTGGCGGTTAGACCAATAATAGGAATGTGATCACCCAGTCTGTTTATGATAGACCTTAGATTCCTGTATTCCGGCCGGAAGTCGTGCCCCCATTCAGAAATACAATGTGCCTCGTCAACCGCAACAAATGACAGGGGAACAGATTGTAAAAATTGTACATATTCCTCCTTTGTCAGGGATTCTGGTGCAACATAAAGCAATTTTGTAATACCATCTAAAATATCCTGTTTTACCTCCTTTACCTGAGTTTTGGTTAATGAAGAGTTGAGAACATGAGCAACCCCATGATGCGCTGAAACGCCCCGGATGGCATCCACCTGATTTTTCATCAGAGCTATCAACGGAGAAACAACTATCGCGGTCCCTTCTTTAATCAGTGCAGGAAGTTGATAACAAAGCGATTTACCCCCCCCTGTAGGCATAATTACAAAGGAGTTTTTGTTTTCAATCACATTTTTTATGACACTTTCCTGCAGGCCTTTAAACTTGGAAAAGCCAAAATATTTTTTTAGCGCAGCATGTAGTTCAATTTCATTCAAAATCATCGAAAATTTACTATGTAGGGTCTGATATTATCACAGACCTCGTAATTAAAATTAAGATATTTTTTTTTAATTTTCAGGCAGGTAAAAATGATAAATTATATTGTTTGCAGTTTAGAATCTTCTATATAATAAGTTTGTGTAATTTTGTTTTCTTAAATATAATACATTCTTTTAAAATCTGTTTACATAAAAAGTTAATTTCTATACTTGTAAACACATAATTTCAGAACTATATTGAGTGATTATAAAGCCATATTGGCTACTGCAAAAAAAACCATCGCCATTGAGAGTGAAGCAATTGCTCACTTGTCTACTCTTTTGGATAAGCAATTTGCCAGTGCAGTAAATTGCATTTATGAATCCAAGGGTCGTGTTATCATTTCCGGTATAGGTAAAAGTGCTATCATTGCGTCTAAAATTGTAGCTACCCTAAATTCTACAGGTACACCGGCAATTTTTATGCACGCAGCAGATGCTATACATGGTGATCTGGGCACTATACAGGACAATGATGTGGTTATTTGCATCTCCAAAAGCGGGAATACCCCGGAAATAAAAATGTTGGTGCCCTTAATTAAAATGGGAAATAATAAATTAATTGGCATGTGCGGTAATTTGGATTCATTTCTGGCTGAAAAGGCAGATTTTGTTTTGAATACTTTTGTTGAAAAAGAAGCCTGCCCAAATAACCTGGCGCCAACGACCAGTACTACTGCCCAGCTTGTAATGGGTGATGCTCTCGCCATATGCCTTTTGGAATTGAGAGGATTCAGCAGTCAGGATTTTGCCAGATATCATCCGGGAGGTATGCTGGGTAAAAAATTATATTTAAGAGTTTCTGACATTATAGGTAATAATTTAAAGCCACAAGTCAGTGTTGATGCCGATGTTAAGCAGGTTATTATTGAAATTTCTGAGAAAATGTTAGGTGTGACTGCCGTTTTGGATAATGGTAAGGTTATCGGAATTGTTACAGATGGTGATATACGTCGAATGCTCAATAAATATGACAATATAAATGGCTTAAAGGCCAAAGATATAATGACAACCAACCCGAAAACAATTGGTTCGGATGTGCTTGCCATAAAGGCATTGAAGGTCATGCGTTCCCAGGGTATCACCCAGTTGCTGGCCTTAGACGGAGAAGAGTATTTAGGCGTTGTCCATTTACATAATATTATTAATGAAGGAATACTTTAATGGCAAAAGCAACTAGCGATCCTAATGAAATGTCCTTTTTGGACCATCTGGAAGAACTGAGGTGGCATCTTATTCGTTCAACTATTGCGGTAGTTCTGATTGGTCTGGTAGCTTTTGTAATGAAGGACTTTATATTCGATACGGTAATTTTCGGTCCGAAAAAACCGGACTTTCCAACCTATGGCGTTTTTTGTAAACTTTCAAAGCTCCTTGGTTTTAGTGAAGCGTTTTGCTCTACGGAACCTATTTTTACCGTTCAGAGCAGGCAAATGGCTGAGCAGTTTTCTGCCCATATCTGGACATCCATCTGGGCCGGATTTATTCTTGGTTTCCCATACATCCTTTATGAAATGTGGAAATTTGTCAGCCCAGGTTTATATGATAAGGAAAAAAACAATTCCAGGGGTTTTATATTTGTAGCTTCTTCCCTCTTTTTCCTTGGAGTCCTCTTTGGTTATTATGTGGTTGCACCACTTTCAATAAATTTTTTAGGGGGATATTCCGTTAGTGATGAAATTGTCCGTGAAATTGATCTAAGCTCTTATATTTCTACTGTGAGGGCGGCTGTTGTGGCTTGTGGTTTAATATTTGAACTACCCATTATAATCTTCTTTCTTACCAAGGTAGGCCTCGTAACTCCTGAGATCCTCAGGAAATATAGGAAAATTGCACTGGTAATTGTACTCATTGTATCGGCGGTCATTACACCCCCGGATGTAGCGAGCCAGATTATTGTGGCTGTGCCGGTGCTTATTCTTTATCAGGTGAGCATATATATTTCAAAGATTGTGTTAAAAAGGGAAGAAAAAAAAGCGAATAAAAATGTCAAAACCAGTTGAGGAGTTTAATGCCTATCGTTCAAAAATGAACGAAAAATTGTTGGCAGATAACAACAAAATAATAAAAAGGATCTTTAATCTGGATACAAACGCTTATAGCGAAGGTATTTTGGATGTAAAAACCAAAGAATTATTAGGCCTGGTAGCATCCACGGTTTTGAGATGTGACGATTGTGTAAAATACCACCTCCAAAGTTGTTATGATCTTGGCACCACGAAAGAAGAAATTATGGAAACCATGAGCATAGCCACCCTGGTTGGGGGCACTATCGTTATTCCACATTTGCGGAGGGCTTATGAATTCTGGGAGGAACTGGAGCTTCATGAAGGTTAAAAAAACCATAATTCCAGGCCGTAGAAAATAGAATGACTTAGATTTGAATTATAATTGATCTGAATGAAGCTAAGAGCAGATAGCATAATGAAAG
>JAHEBI010000338.1 GCA_024642325.1 Eudoraea sp.
AGTTATAATATTGCCAAGCAGGGCATAACCTGTATTGCTGTATTCAAATGTATAGGAGGGAGGGTTGGAAAAGGCAATGCCTTCCTTAAGAAGATTTATAAGCATTTGATCAGGTTCATCTAACTGTCGATCCCCCCAAGGGTTATCTTCGGGAAAACCTGCCGTCATGGTCAGTAAGTTTTCAATATCAATGGCAGGAGAGTCGGAAGTAAGGTATTCCAGTCCGGCCATTTCCGGGATATAATCAGCTGCCTGATCACTAAGGGATAGTTTGCCTTCATCCCGCAGTTTCATAATGGCCATGGCCGTAAAACTTTTGCTCATAGATGCAATGCGAAAAGCAGACCTGGCAGTTGCGGGTAGTTCTGTGGCTATATCAAGCAACCCCGTGGCCGAGGCAACTACCAGGCTGTTATCCACAACAATACCATAAGCAACCCCGGGTATGTTCCGCTCTCTCGCGTGCTCTTCAATCAGTTCCTGCATTTTCGGAGCAATGCCCTTTATCTTTTCCACGCGATCATCTTCCGAGAAAACAGGAACTATATAGGCTTCTGAAAAGGAACTGGATACAGTGTCAGCTTTTTGTTCAGTGGTCTGCGGTGAGTTACATGAAATTAAAAGCATAATCACAAAGAAGTTGGTCAAATGGCGTGTGTTAATTTTCATTGCTTGTGTGCGTTTTTGAAGTTAAGCCCGACTTGTTTTTGCTAAAGCCTAATATATGTATTAAAGCTAAGGTTCTGCCTGGGTTCTTCTTAGGCAATCAATTTTTCGTCTTTAAGTCAGAAGATAAAAATAACCATTTTTCCCTCCGTATTAAGGCAATCACTAATTTAATATATTGCCAAGGGAATCGTTTTCAGACTTCTATTTCAAAACCAATTATTAGGGTCAGTGCTAAAATGCAAATCAGAGCGGTTAACCCAGCTTTTATAAAGCCTGATTTTTCAATATTTGCTTAGTTTCTTTCAATTTTTTTTCTGAAAAACAGCAACAGAATTAAAGGTAAACAGGCTATTAATGCATAGCCGTAAAATGCAGTAGGATGATATAATTCTTTGATTGCCCACTTATCAAACCATAAAATAAGATTTGAAGCCCAATACGTACTTAAAACCATCCGTTGCATTATATAAAATCCAATTTGTTATAGAAATTTTATCGGGATGTTCCTTCAGCTTTATCATCAATATTAACCAAAGGAATTCTTACTATTTCAAAGGTCGATGAAGCCAAAATTACTTTACCGTTGGTTTTTTGAAACTCAATTCCAATCAGTTCATTTAAAATATGTTTTGTCGACCTTCTCTTTTTATAATCTACAATGTACCTTAAGTTAAATTCAATCCAATTATCAGTCATGGTAATAGCCAGGGTGGGTTCCACTACCGCATCTTCTATATAGTACTTATTGACTACATTTTTCCATTTGCTGATTGAATCTGAAACGTAATTGGATAAGTGATCTGATGCAATTTTAATTATAATATTTTTGGCCATTTCAATATCAGACCCATATCTGATCGGGAGGTTGAACTCATCCCAGATAAAAGGAAAATCCTGCGAATAATTGTAGATTGGTCCTTTGAATACAAATGCATTACTAATTTTAATTATTCTTCCGCTATAATTGTCACTACTTACCCATTCCCCAATTTCCATCAAGGTGGTATAAATACTGTCAATGTCTATTACATCTCCCTTAATTCCGTTTATTTCTATGCGGTCTCCTGGTTTATAGACTTTCACAAAGAAGATATACACAGAGCCTGCAATACTGAGGATCAGCTCCTGTAGTGTAATTGTAATACCCGCTGATAATAAGCCAATTGCCAGTGTAAAATCCTTAATATTCCCCGTAAAATAAGAGAGGGTAAGTACTATCAGGATAAAATATCCAATAACCTCTATAATCTTTTGGGTCCTGTATTTTGTTTGTGTATCAGGTAGATTCTTTTGAAGTAATTTCCTCAGAAACCCGATTACGCCCAAAATAAAAACTACCCATACGAAGTATTTAATGAGTGATGTGGCGATTGGATTATCCAGCATCCATTGTTTTATGAGTTCTAAGGAATTTGCCATAATAAAATTGCTTTGGTACAGGGATTATAAACTTTTAATTGTAAATCATAGTACTCCAGTTTCAATAATCATTTTCATATAGTCGTAACCTGTTATGAAGCTTGTTCAATTCACTTTGTAAACTATCAATTTTTTGCAGCAAATGGAAAACGGCATCAATGCCTTCAGTATTTATATTTAATTCCTGGTGGATTCTAATCATTTTTTCCACATCACTAATTTTGTCCTGATGAAGATATGAGGTTTGTTTTAAGGTTGTCATACTAATTAAACCCATTTCATCGAGCTCATTAAAAAATGAAATTTCCACTTTGTAATGTTCACATAACTGAACAATAGGTATTAAATCTTTTAGTTTCATAACTGTCTTAATTTTGCCAATTCCTTGAACAATTCCTTTTCCTTACTCGTAAGATTTGTAGGTAATTTTATCTGGTAAGTAATGTACAAATCACCAAACTGCCCTTCTTTTTTATATACAGGAAAGCCTTTGCCCTTTAATTTTATCTGAGTCAGGTTTTTAGTCTCGGGTTTCACATTGAGCTTTACTTTTCCATCAAATGTATCAATGACCACTTCCCCTCCCAATAGAGCCTTGTATAAATCAAGGTCAATGGTTGTATACAAATTATCTTTATCACGTTTGAATTTCGAGTGATTCAGGATCGAAAATTTAATATGTAAATCCCCTTTTGGTCCATTGTTAATTCCTTCACCTCCATAACCCTTAATTTTGATTACCTGACCATTCTTCACGCCGGCAGGAATAGTTAACCTTATATTTTTCCCATTAATAGTCAGGGTGCGTTTATGAGTGTGATAGACATCTTCCAGTTCAAGTTGTAATTCGGCATTGAAATCCTGACCCCTGAATTTCACATCTCTGCCACTTGATCTTTCAAAACCACCCCCAAACATGGAACTAAAAAAATCTGAAAAATCTTCTTCGGAATACTGACCAGAACTTCTTTTGCCTGGGCCTCTACGATATTGCCCTTGTTGCTGTGCTTTTTCAAATTCTTCGGCATGCTTCCAATCCTTTCCGTATTTATCGTATTTTTTTCGATTTTCCGGGTTACTCAGGACTTCGTTGGCTTCATTAATTTCCTTGAACTTCCGCTCCGCCTCTTTGTCTCCCGGATTTAGATCGGGATGGTATTTTCGGGCCATTTTCCGATAGGCTTTTTTTATATCACTATCATTAGCCTTCTTGTCAATTCCCAATACTTTATAATAATCTATATAGGTCATTTATTCTTAGATATTAAATTTATAACCGGGTTAAAACTTCCCGTTTTCGGGAATCAATCCACTGGTCCGGCATCTCCTGAATTCAATGTTTAAGCTCTGAAGATAAGCGGATATTCGAAATTATTCTTCCGTTTGATTAGCATGGTTTCAAATAGAGGTTGTGCCATATGAATTCCTTATATAAATGTAGCAAAAAATACGCCGTAAAGCCAATAAAAACAGGATTTTGAGTCTGTAAAATATGTGAGGTTCAGGGATATAATTTCTAATTGAAATGACACCCTCTGTA
>JAHEBI010000339.1 GCA_024642325.1 Eudoraea sp.
TAAGTATATGCGGACTCTTTTTAACTTTGGAAGAGACCTTACTAAAATACCCATTAATAATTCTATATACAAGTGTTTCATAAATTTTAATGCCAGATTTGGAAAGAAAAAGAAAGTCCCCTTCTTTTATTGTTTCCAGCATCAATCTTTCTTCTAAATATATCTTACAAAAATTCACGGTTGAGTCTAAAAGAGGAATTATTCGTTCTTTATTTCTTTTACCCAATACCTTCATCGTTTTTTGCGACAGATCAATGTCTTTTAATTTAAGATTTATTAATTCTGCCCTCCTTATTCCTGTTGTATAAAGCAATTCTATGATCAGCCTGTCCCTAACGCCTTCAAATCCATCTTCAAAATGATCCTGTTGCAAAAGCGTTTCCATTTCTGTCTCAGAAAAAGGGATTTCAATTTTTGTGGGAGTTTTTAGGGCCTTGTGTTTAGCCAGTGGATTAACCTGAAGATTTTCAGTCTTTAATAAAAACTTATAATAAGCTTTCAATGAGGCAATTTTTCGGTTTACAGATCTATTGGACAATCCCTCCGTGACCATCTTTATTACCCATCCTCTTATCAAATTGTACTCCGCCTTATCAATTTGCTTCAAATCGTATTCCTCAAAACAGAAATCTGCAAATCCCTCAATATCCTTTTCATATGCCTTTACCGTATTGAGCGAATAGTTCTTCTCATGTGTAAGATAAGATATAAAAGCAGTTACAGACATATAACAAAGTTACCTTTAGTTATTTTCATAAAAAAATCCCATCGTGAAGTTATCACGACGGGATATTAAAAACGCTAAAAAGCTATTCTTATATTTCTTCCTGGTCCCTTAGACCCTGAATATACTGTGCTTTCTGAATTTGTTGTCTTCTTTCAACTGAAGGCTTGGTAAACTGCTGTCGTTTTCTTAACTGACGCATTGTACCTGTACGATCGAACTTCCGTTTAAAACGCTTTAAAGCTCTGTCTATATTTTCTCCTTCTTTTACTGGTATAATCAACATAGGCTACAACCTCCTTTCTTTAATGATTTTGCGATTGCAAATATAGAATGAATAAATTAAACGGTAACAAATTATTTTAAAATATTCTTAGCTATTACTATTTTTTGTATTTCTGTGGTACCTTCTCCTATTGTACAAAGCTTCGCATCCCTGTAGAATTTTTCTACGGGAAAATCTTTCGTATAGCCATACCCTCCATGAATCTGGACAGCTTCATTTGCTACTTTTACACAAACTTCTGAAGCAAACATTTTCGCCATTGCACTTATTTTGGTCATCTTACGACCTTCATTTTTTAAGAATGCCGCTTTATGAAGCAATAATTCCGAGGCCTCAATTTCAGTAGCCATATCTGCCAGTTTAAATGATATTCCCTGAAAGGAACTAATAGGTTTGCCAAACTGTACCCGTTCCTGAGAATACTTTATTGAAGCTTCATAAGCGCCTTTAGCTATTCCGAGAGATAATGCCCCTATTGATATACGTCCCCCATCTAAAACTTTCATAGACTGAATAAAGCCGTCACCTATTTCGCCAAGTCTCTGGCAATCCGGAATTCTACAATTATTAAAAATCATTTCAGCAGTTTCACTTGCACGCATCCCTAATTTATCTTCCTTCTTGCCACTGGTAAAACCCGATGTCCCTTTTTCAACCACAAAAGCAGTCATCCCATGACTATCCCCTTTCTCGCCTGTTCTTGCTATTACAACAGCAATATCTCCACTTTTACCATGGGTTATAAAATTCTTTGCCCCGTTAATAACCCATTCGTCGCCTTCCTTAATTGCGGTTGTACTCATCCCTCCGGCATCTGAACCCGTATTGTGCTCTGTTAATCCCCAGGCACCAATCCACTCTCCGCGAGCAAGTTTCGGAATCCATTTTTGTTTTTGATCATGATTCGCAAAAGCTAAAATATGATTTGTGCATAAAGAGTTATGAGCGGCGATTGAAAGCCCGATGGAAGGATCTACTTTTGATATCTCTTCAATGATGGCTATATATTCATGATAGCCTAAACCGGCCCCACCCAATTCATGAGGAACCAATACTCCCATAAAGCCATATTCGCCAGCCTTTCTAAGAAGATCTGCAGGGAAAAACTGAGATTCGTCCCAATCCATAATGTGCGGCCGTATGTATTGTTCCGCAAATTTCCTGGCCGACTCGGCAACATGGTGTTGGGTCTCAGAATAATCAAAATTAAAAATAGACATAGTGTCTGTAGTCATTATTGCAATTTTTTATAGCGACAAATATAATTTAATTCTATCAATCTTATCCGACGGGAATTCCTCTATTTTTTTCAATTCATTAAATGATTGGATAATCCCCACACTATCTCTATATGTAACTATTTGAAAAGCAAGATTTTGATTAAAATAAATCAGTTGTTTAAGCTCGTCTGTTGTAGCGGCATTTATATTGATCTTCCTAATAAAAGGTTGTTGCTTAACGCTGAATTTTTTCAATATCCTGATAACAACTTCTTCCTCCAGACCATAAACATCATACAGTTGTTCATTTACCATAAAGCCACCTAATCTGTTTCTGAACTTAACAATCCTGGCCGATAATTTATCGCCGATTCCTTGAATAAACTTAAGATCTTCGGCTGTTGCCAGATTTAAATCTTTTAACTCCTCCCGGGTTAAAGTCAAATTATCAAGGCTTTCATTTATTTCGACATTGGGTCGTTGCGTCCATTCCGGAAATTTAAATAATGGAGCCAGTTCTTGTAACAAGGAATCTGAAATAAGGGTAACCTGTTGAAATTCTTTTGCAGAATAGACCCATTTATCTTCTGACCTGAACAGGAGTAATCTGTCTATTTCCTCATTGGACATTCCAAGAGTGTAACCTTTATAATCAGAGATAAAGTTGGGATTAAAAGGATAGAGTTTTGGCGAATCTTCAATTTTACTTTTCTCCCTCATTGAATCCAACATTTTTTGAACTTCCATATCTAATGCAAAGTTTGTTTCTGAAGAATCCGGGACTGAATTATTGATGACCATATAGGTCAGTTGTAAACTGAAAATGATGACCAGTAAATAAAAAATCCCACTGCGCTCCTGTTTATTGAACTCAAAGTGGGATCTGAAATTTTTCAAGGTCTTTCCTATTTACTTACACCTTTTATATCTATTAAGTACTTATTAAGTTCTTCTTTTACCCTGGGAAACAATAATAATAAGCCAATCATGTTAGGGAACACTAAAGCCAGAATCATGGCATCTGAAAACTTAATCACAGCATCTAAGGTAGCCGCAGCCCCTATAACTACAAATAATAGAAATAATATTTTGTAAACAACATCTGCTGTTTTGCCCCTCCCGAAAAGGTATTTCCAGGATTGAAGACCATAATAGGACCATGAAATCATTGTGGAAAACGCAAAAAGTATAATTGCTATCGTAAGGATATATCTAAATCCGGGAATAACTGAATCATAAGCCATTGAGGTCAAATCAACACCTCCTATATAATTTCCGGTTTCGCTGATTAAAACTGTACTATTCACAGCATTGCCATACTCGAAAGCCCCTGCATCCATATTAAAGAAAATAATAACTAAAGCTGTCATGGTACATAT
>JAHEBI010000340.1:0-2847 GCA_024642325.1 Eudoraea sp.
AATTTTTTCAGGTAATCACGCAGACTACGCAAAACACTTTTTACAATATTCAGCATTAATACTATGCCTAATATATTTGTAAACTTTGAAGCCAGACTACCCAAATATAAATAATCGGTAAAAACAACAGGGATAAGTTTTACAGCCAGGATTAAGGGCAGGATGTGTGCTAAAAGTTTCGGCAACTTATTGGTTATGGCGATGTCATCCAGGTTGGTTTTCGTCCTGCGCGCAACTATTATGGAAAATTTTCGCATAACCCCTTTACTTATAATATCTAGCAGACTAACTATAATAAGCATGGCCAAAAACAATCCAAGAAGATTGAGATAGGCTGCAATTGATTCCGATATCCCCAATTTTATAAAATAGTCATATAAAAGATGTGTGTAATTCTTGTTCATAATGCGCATTAATTTGGGTAAAATTACGGTCAAAATTTGGTTTAATGTCCCGAATTAAGATTCTTTAAAATTGTAATCCGAAAACAAATAAAGTACATAAATGTAAAGAAATATAATATGGCGCTGCTTTTAGATGCCATTTAGATGATGATAACAGTAATAACAAAATCTTAAGTTGGAGAACACAGAAGAGAAAATTGGAATTCTTTAAGTTTCTCAATACTTTCACTTTTAAATCAGTCAAGCAACAATGAATCTAAAAGGACAAAACATTTTGGTCACCGGAGCTTCTAAAGGTATAGGGAAGTCAATTGCCATGCATTTACTTCAGGCAAATGCCCGGGTAGGCATCCATTTTAATAAAAGCAAGACCGAGGCTATTAAAATAATGTCTGAATATCCTTTATCTGAAACTTTTCAGGCAGACCTCTCTGTAGCCGAAGAAGTACAGCGGCTATTTGAAAATACACTGGCACATTTTGGTAGCTTGCAAACCATTGTCTTGAATGCCGGAGTATTCTTACCACACCCTATAGAAGAACCCACCGCGACATGGCTGGAAATCTGGAGGCAAACAATGGCAATAAACCTTGAATCAGCCGGGATTATAACTAAATTGGGTATTGAGCATTTTAAAAAACAGGGAGGGGGAAGATTTATTTATATTGGTAGCAGAGCTGCCTTCCGTGGAGAAACAGAGGAATACCTGGCATATGCCGCCTCTAAGGGCGGACTTACATCCCTGGCGCGCACGGTAGCCAGATCTTTTGGTAAATATAATATCAAGGCCTTTGTTGTAGCTCCCGGATTCACTCAAACAGAAATGGCAGAGGAAGCGATACGAAAACACGGTGCAGAAAATCTGGTTAAAGAATTAGCTCTAAATGAGTTAACCACCCCCAACGATATAGCCCCCCTCGTTGCCTTTATGTGCAGTGGCCAGATGGACCATGCAACTGGGTCTACCATAGATATCAATGCCGGGAGTTATATTAGGTAATTTAAGAAGGAACCACAAACAGTATAAATTACAATTATTTTTCCGATTACTTACTGCTCAGTTGCTCAACCAGGCCTTCCATGGCAGACATTGAAGAGTTCACTGCAGTAGCAATTCAATTTAACGCACCTAATAAAAAACAGGTTGCCCGATCTATAAGAATGGATTTTCCCTGCAGATTCTTGAAAGAGAGATACCACTAGTTTTGGATTTGATTTAAAAATAAGCTAAAAGATCTGTTTGGCAGTTCATACGGAATTCAATAGGACCATCAAAAAAATTATAAGGAAAGTGTAGTCCCATGATTCAAATCATTGCAAAAAAATTCCAGGAACTTTTACTTTGCATAAAGATTGAATAATGCTTTGGTTTGTTTTAGGCATACTGCTTTTTTCACTTGTACTTTATCTTTTATTCCTTCCTCTGGAAATAGCTATAAACATTGCTAAAAACGAATATTATGTTAGAATCGGGGGTTTGGCAAAAGTAGCTTTAGAAGGGCACGAAAAAGAATTCTTGCGAATAAAACTAAACACATTATTTTCAAAATTTTATTTCTACCCTTTAAGAAAAAGAAAAAGTGGAGCGAAAAAGGTTGAGAAAAAAAGAGTGGGAAAAGTAAATTTTAGATCAAATTTTAAGAAGGGGCTAAAAATCCTAAAATCATTTGAGATAAAAAAATTAATAATAGATATAGATACCGGCAATTGCATTCAAAATGCAAAACTGTATCCTGCCTTTGCCTTATTGGATCATTATAATACTGGAACTTTTCGGGTGAACTTTGAAGGAAGAGTACATATGATATTGCACTTACAAAGTAGGCCTGTTAACATTTTAAAATCATTTATTAACATTTAAAAAACTATCATGGAATTACATTTTGAAGAATTTTTAGGCAAAATCACAGATTTTATCAAAACTGAAGCAAAAACAGAAACTGTTGTCGGCGAACAATTTCAACTTGGAGAATTTAAATGTGTGCCTGTTATAAAAGTAGGCATGGGATTTGGATCAGGTGGAGGAGAGGGTACCGAAGCCAAAACAAAAAAAGGCCAGGGAATGGGTGCCGGAGCCGGAGTAGGAATAGAACCTATTGGGTTTTTAGTTACTAGGGAAAATGAGATTTCCTTCCTTGAAGCAGGAAAAGCCCATGGCTTAGCCGCCGCTTTTGAAAAAGTCCCGGATTTAATAAACAAGTATGTAGAAACAATGAAAAAGAAAGAAGAAGAAGAATTGGTTTAAAATCTTCTGAACAAAAGCCAACTTAACATTTGCTAAGTACAACTTAGTAACTAAACTGAGTAGGGTTTCATATTAAAAAAGTGAATCCTACTCAGTTTTATTAAAGATTAAACCAATCAGCTATAATTTTTCTTTCAACAGGTTCTCTTTCTTTATAGATAAATTCATTTTTCAGGCTATTATAGGTATAATCCTTTC
>JAHEBI010000340.1:2857-3604 GCA_024642325.1 Eudoraea sp.
TTTCCCCATTCACTATGGTGTAGTGCAACCTGCCTGATCGCCTCACAAATAAAATCTATTTCCATATCAGTCATTATAGGATGAACCGACATACGTACCCAGCCTGGCCTCTCAATCAGACAGCCGTCCAGTATTTTTTGTTCAATGGCCTTGGAAGTAGAGATATCAACATTTAACAAATAATGGCCATAGGTGCCGGCACAGGAACATCCTCCGCGGGTCTGAACTCCAAATCGATCATTAAGCAATTTAACGACTAAATTGTAATGTGCATTATTTATAAAAAAAGAGAAAACCCCCAACCGGTCTTTATGTCTTGCAGCCAGTATATGAATGTTTTGAATATTTGATAATTTATCAAATATACGGTCCATTATCTGATGTTCTCTCGCCAATATATTTGAAGTCCCCATTTGCTCTTTCAAACGTATGGCCAAAGCAGTCTTTATGGTTTGCAGAAATCCGGGAGTGCCTCCATCTTCTCTCGTTTCTATATCGTCTATAAAATCATGGTCACCCCATGGATTGGTATACGCCACCGTTCCACCTCCGGGGTTATCGGGCACTAAATTTTTATACAATTTCTTATTAAAAATGAGTACCCCTGAAGCACCAGGTCCTCCCAGGAATTTATGAGGAGAAAAGAAAATAGCATCCAAATAGGCATTCTCGTCTTCAGGATGCATATCTATTGGTACATAGGGCGCCGAACAGGCAAAGTCTACAAAACACAGCCCGTTATAACTG
>JAHEBI010000341.1 GCA_024642325.1 Eudoraea sp.
AGATTAACGAGGTAGCGGAACCTTTTATTAGAAGGAGGGCCATGCGCCATTTAGAAAAAGGAAGGGTAGTAATTTTTGGTGGTGGTACGGGAAATCCATATTTCACTACAGATTCAGCCGCAGTTTTAAGGGCAATTGAAATTGAAGCCGACGTAATTTTGAAAGGGACCAGGGTTGATGGGATTTATACCAGTGATCCTGAAAAAGATAAAACCGCCACTAAATTTGATACTATTAGCTTTAATGACGTACTTACCAAAGGTCTAAAGGTAATGGATACTACAGCTTTTACGCTTAGTCAGGAAAACAATCTTCCAATTGTAGTCTTTGATATGAATAAAACAGGTAATCTCCTTAAAATAGTATCTGGGGAAAATATTGGAACGGTAGTTGATCTTTAGTATGGTATAATTTGTGTAAATAAGTATAAAATTGATTATGGACGAAGATGTTAAATTTATTTTGGAGGCCACCAGGGAAAGTATGGATGGGGCCATCCTACATTTGGAAAAAGCATTAGTAAAAATAAGAGCAGGAAAAGCAAGCCCAGCCATGTTATCTTCGGTAATGGTGGAATACTATGGCTCACAGACTCCTTTATCACAAATTTCCAATATAAATACGCCGGATGCCCGAACATTATCTGTACAACCTTGGGAAAAAAATATGTTGTCGGAAATAGAAACGGCCATTATGAATGCCAACCTTGGTTTTAATCCTATGAATAATGGTGAGGTAGTAATTATAAATGTCCCCCCCCTAACGGAAGAAAGAAGAAGGCAATTGGTGAAACAGGCAAAATCTGAAGCGGAAGATGCCAAGATAAGCGTTCGAAGCGCAAGACAAGAAGGTAACAAAGAAATTAAAAGCCTTGGGATCTCGGAAGACCTTGAAAAAAACGCAGAAATCGATATTCAGGAAATGACCAATATTTATACTGAAAAAATTGACAGTATCCTTCAAGTCAAGGAAACAGAGATCATGAAAGTCTAATCCCCTGTTATTTCCAATTCACCAGGTGACCAGTTCAATTTGTTTTTTTATGTCCTCAGGGTAAAACAAATTTCAGTGAAGCTATTGCCATATATAATTTAACGCAGTTTATAGCTATCCCAAAAAATAAATTGAAATAATGGCAACAATTACAATAACTGCACAAATTATTATTAGTGTACGGTACAATATAATGGCAATTCTACTATAATTTTTCTCATCAGACATACTATCATTTCTTTAAAACTTTCACCTATAAAAGAGATTCCCCATTAGTGATTTGTAGCCCACCTCAATTTACACAAATTCCTATGTAAATATCTTATCATAATACAATTGACAGAATTCGCTATTTTATCCGGGGATTCTAGGTACAGTCCCCGTTGTTTTCTACCTTTGCCGCGATAAAAAATACAACAGTCAATAGAAAATGTCCTGGCTGAACTGGTCATCAGATTTAAATATTTTTAAATAACATTCATTTTAAAATTGCTTTCTGGTAGTATTTAAAAATCAGGATTCATAAATACAATATGGTTGCAAAGATAACGAGAGGGTTTTGGGCAAAGAGTGCAAGAATTATTCTTAGGAACAGAATTCTTATCCTTTTAATTATTGCTGCCATTACTGTTTTCCTTGGATTCCAATGGAAAAATATGCAATTCTCAACTTCCGAGGCGAATTTGCTACCGGATGACCACCCCCTGAATATTGAATATGATGCCTTTCTTAAACAATTTGGTGAAGAAGGAAATACGATTGCTTTTGCTATAAAAGACAGCTTACTTTTTGAAGTTGAAAATTTCAATAATTGGAATAGACTAAGTAAGCAGCTGGCTGCCTTTCCCGAGGTAGATTATGTCGTATCTACCGATAACCTGAAGGAACTTATCCGGGATAAGGACAAACAAGAATTTGTGCTGCGCCCGCTTATTCAAAAAGCGCCGGTCAATAATGTGGAGGTTGATAGTCTTGTTGAATATATGTTCAATAATTTACCTTTTTATGATAACCTGTTATACAACAAAGAAACAGGAACGATAAGAACGCTTGTCTATCTTGATAAGGATATTGTTAACACTTCTGTTCGAAAAGATTTTATTTTAAAAGACCTTCATACTCTAATATCCAATTTTGAAGAGGAAACCAATTTGGATGTTCGGGTGTCCGGAATGCCCTATATACGGACCATGAACACTCAAAATATTATTGATGAAATAGGAATATTTATTGCAGCGGCTCTTATTGTTACCTCCCTAATATTCTTTTTCTTTTTCCGCAGTATTCGTGCTACGTTAATCTCCATGTGTGTTGTGCTTATTGGTGTTATGTGGGCTTTCGGCATCCTTGGACTTTTGAGATATGAAATTACGGTTCTCACAGCATTGATACCCCCTTTGATAATTGTCATTGGAATTCCTAATTGTATTTTCCTTATCAATAAGTATCAGCAGGAAGTTAAAAAGCATGGAAATCAGGCTTTATCCTTAAAAAGGGTAATATCCAAAATTGGTAATGCTACTCTCATGACTAATGTTACCACGGCCTGTGGTTTTGCAACTTTTATTATAACAGACAGCAAACTTTTAACAGAGTTTGGGATAGTCGCTTCCATAAACATCTTAGGCATCTTTATACTTTCCATACTTATTATCCCAATCGTATACAGTTTTATGTACCCTCCTAAAACTAAACATCTGAAACACCTTAACAAAAAGTGGATAGATGCTTTTGTAAACTGGATGGAACACATTGTACGAGAAAAACGGATATCTATTTATGTGATTTCTTTGATAGCATTAATTATTAGTATAATTGGAATTTATCAAATTAAAATTTCCGGTAGCGTCATTGAAGATATGCCTAAAAACACTGGTTTTTATAAGGACATTCGCTTTTTTGATGAAGAGTTTAACGGTATAATGCCACTTGAAATAGTTATAGATACTGAAAGGAAAAAAGGGGTGCTAAAACCAGTTACGCTCAAAAAAATGAATGAATTGGGAGATGTGATTGATGAAACCCCTGAATTATCAAAACCCATTTCTGTGGTAAATTTGGTCAAATATTCCAAACAGGCTTTTTACAATGGTATTCCCAAATACTATCAATTACCCACATCTCAGGAATATAACTTCATCATGGATGTTGCCAGAAAATCAGAGGGAAATGAAGGCTTAATTGAGAATTTTGTGGATAGCACAGGGCAGGTAGCCAGAATTACAACTTTCATAAAAGATGTTCCGACAGAACGAATGGAAGAAATCAAAAAATCCATGCTTGATGAAATCAAAAAGATTTTTCCTGCCGATCGCTTTAATGTATATATCACGGGAAAGGCATTACTTTTTTTGGAAGGGACCAAATATTTGGTAAAGAATCTAGTACTTTCATTATCTCTTGCTATTGGCTTAATTGCCTTATTTATAGCGTATTTATTCCGTTCATTCAGAATGATAGTTATTTCTTTAATACCAAATCTTTTACCATTGGCTATTACTGCAGGCATTATGGGTTTTGTGGGTGTCCCCATAAAGCCTTCAACAATATTGGTGTTTAGTATCGCTTTTGGGATTTCAGTAGATGATACAATTCATTTT
>JAHEBI010000342.1:0-2316 GCA_024642325.1 Eudoraea sp.
AGGAAATTCAGCCAAATGATCGTTTAACACATTTAGGGGAGTGTTAACAGAATTCACCAAGTGTTCTGCTTTATATTCGCTTTCCTTGCGAACATCAAAAACGGGTTTATGGTTATCTTTCAAAACACCTTTGGCTTCTGCAGCAGATAATGCAATTATTGTATCTACATCTTTGCCGGCTTCTACCCAGGCTTCATAGCCACCCTTTAAGATTCCTAAGGTGTTATCAAATCCGACCCTGGACAAGCGGGTAACAGCCTCCTTCTCCTTACCTATGGGCGTTACCAATAATATAGGTTGCTTAACATCTGCGATCAACGCTCCAACCCAGGGAGCAAAATCCCCGTTCAAACCAATGAAAACAGATCTTGGGATATGTCCTTTTACAAATTCATCCTGGTGTCTTACATCTAATACCAGAGCACCTGTTTCATTCGCGGCCAGTTCAAATTCGTTTGGCGAAAGGGATGCCATACCACGTTTTAATACATCGCCTATATCTTCATATCCTTCCTTATTCATTTTTACATTTAAAGGGAAATACTTAGGAGGTGGCAGCAGTCCATCGGTAACTTCCTTTATAAATTCCTCCCGGGTCATATTTGCCCTAAGCGCATAATTCATTTGCTTTTGGTTCCCCAGGGTATCAACAGTTTCCTTCATCATATTTTTACCACAGGCAGAACCGGCACCATGAGCCGGATAGACAATAACATCATCTGCCAGCGGCATAATTTTACTTCTTAAACTATCAAACAAAAGCCCGGCAAGGTCCTCTTTGGTCATATCAGCGGCTTTCTGGGCAAGATCAGGTCTCCCTACATCACCCAAAAACAAGGTATCCCCGGAAAAAATTGCATGGTCTTTACCTGTCTTATCTTTTAACAGATATGTGGTGCTTTCCATTGTATGCCCTGGGGTGTGCAATGCCTTTATCGTAATATCTCCAAGTTGAAATTCCTGGCCATCTTTAGCAATGATCGCTTCGAATGCCGGATTCGCATTGGGGCCGAAAACAATTGGGGCCCCGGTTTCCCTGGCCAATGTAACATGCCCACTGACAAAGTCGGCATGAAAATGGGTTTCAAAAATATATTTGATTTTGGCCTTATTCTTTTTAGCCCTGTCTATATAGGGGATTACCTCGCGCAATGGATCAATGATAGCGGCTTCACCATTACTTTCAATATAATAAGCTCCCTGAGCAAGACATCCTGTATAAATCTGTTCTATGATCATTTCTTAATTCATTAAATTTTTGCAAAAATACTTCATATTGCCTTAAAATGAGTAACATTAGTTACCGGGATAATTGCGCTGATAGGCTACTTTTTCATGGGAATCAGACATATTTGCCGGATCATCAAAATAAGCCACAGCCTCTTTTATCTTAACAAAAAGGAATTCTCTGGGCAGCACCTTACTTATCCCACTGCTGAAAATTATATCCCGTGTAGGACCAATAGCACCTGCAATATAAAATTGAATTCCATCATCCCGAATTTTTTTAATGACCTTCATTAGCATTCGGGTGCCTGTGGAATCTATATAATTAATGGCCTCAGCATTTAATATAACACCTTTTAAATTAGGCCCCTTATTTTGAATATACTTATAAAGCTGCTTTTTAAAAAAATCAGAATTCCCAAAATATAGTTGTGAATCAAATCGCACAATAAGTAAATCATCCCGCACGGTAATTTCATCTCTAAAACGGGTAATATTTTTATAGTAGTCAGAGTTTTTGATTTGGCCTAACTCAGCGAAATGAGGCTTGGAAGTTCTGTATACCATCAGCAGGAGAGAAATGAGAACGCCTATTAAAATTCCTTGTGTGATCCCTATAAAAAGAGTAATTAAAAATGTGATGACCAAGACAACAAATTCATCTTTTCTATAGGTCCATAGCTCCCTGGCATAACTTAAATCGATCAAACTATATACAGACACCATGATAATACTGGCAAGTATCGCATTTGGCAAATAATAAAAAAGCGGAGTAAGAAATAGTAGCGTTATAACTACAAGAATAACCGTAAACACCCCGGCAAGTGTAGTTTTTGAACCGGATTCATCACTAATTGCAGATCTTGAAAAACTTGCAGCAACCGGAAAAGACTGAAAAAAGGAACCAACTAAATTTGCGGAACCCAAAGCCACTAATTCCTGGTTGGCATCAATATGATCCTCTTCATTCTTCTCTTCAAACCCTAGACCAATGGTAATGGCTTCAAGATATCCAATTAGTGCCAATGTTATTGCAATGGGCCATAGTTGTATCATATGCGCCATGTCAATTGCCGGCAAAACGAAACC
>JAHEBI010000342.1:2326-3579 GCA_024642325.1 Eudoraea sp.
GGGTAATCCCTTTGGAATTTCACCGACGATCTTGATACCCAAAGATTCCAATTTTAAAAAATATACAGCAAGTATTCCGATAACAACAATGATAAGAATAGCGGGAATATGCCTGTTCCATTTCTTAAAGGCAATTAGTAATACTATCCCCACCAGGCCTATAGCCAGGTCATATAAATTGGTTCCCGTAACTTTTTCAATAGCGTTTAGAAATAAGTGATGAAACTGATTACTGCTTTCAATGTCCACACCAAGTAAATGCTTTAACTGACTAAAAATAATAATCAGCGCAGCCGCAGAAATAAATCCACTAATTACAGGTTTAGATAAAAAATTAACAAGGAAGCCCATGCGAAAAACACCCAAAATAAGTTGAATAGAGCCTACCATAAAAGCGAGCAAAATAGCCAGAGCAATATAATTCTCAGGTCCGACTATTACCAAAGTCCCCAAACCGACAGCTACAAGTAAAGAATCCATGGCTACAGGGCCAACCGCAAGTGATCTGGAAGTTCCCAATAAAACATAGACCAGAAGGGGCATTATGGAGGCATATAAGCCGTATACAGGAGGCAAACCCGCTATCATGGCATAGGCCATTGCCTGGGGTATAAGAACGATTCCCACGGTTAAGCCGCCAAGGATATCCTTTGGTAAATCCTTCTTTTTATAGCTTTGCAGTCTTTGCAGTACAGGGAAAATTTTGCGCATTAATCAAAAGTACTACTTAATCAATAAATGAAAAACTTCCCTATAGTATTTACCCCATAAAATGAATTCAAGAATTATAAATGCTATTGTTTAAAGTAATCCCTCTTGTAAAAAACCGCCAGCTCCTTTGTAAGCATAAGAACTTCCGGTTTATCCTTGCGAAGCAGTACCTGCCAGTCATTAAAAACTTCCCAGTTATCGTCTTTAAAAATAACCTGGCCATATTCGGAAATAAGTTTTTGCCTCATACGATCTTCCTCCCCTTTACCGGTTAATATCCATAAGACATTGAGTTTACCATCCCCGAAACGCGCTTCTAACTTTCTGGGAAAACCGCCATATTCAATACCAAAGCAATCTATCTGTAATTGGGCATTAGGATCACTATCATCCAATTCCATGCTATTGGTAAATGCGGATTCCTTCTCCAAATTGGGCCTCAACTTTTCCAGACTATCTCCCATTGTTATAAAATCGGGAATTCTTACCGACGGGTTATAGCTTTTTTTAAGTTCCTTATTTGAAGGTAAATAGGGGTTGTC
>JAHEBI010000343.1 GCA_024642325.1 Eudoraea sp.
TTATCGGATATGGTCACTTTTGAGGCGGTAGCCAAAAGAAAAAAATATCTGGACAATATTAAGCCTGGAAAATATATTTTAAAGAAAGGAATGAACAATAATGAGATTGTCAATTCCTTAAGAAGTAACAATATTCCGGTTAATGTCTCTTTTAATAATCAGGAAACTCTATCCAAATTGGCGGGTAGGATTTCAGTCCAGATCGAGGCGGATAGTACTTCTTTACTGGAAGCTTTCACCGATCCCGGTTTTCTCGAGGAAAACGGCTTGACAGCGGATACGGGTCTTTCGATTTTTATTCCTAATAGCTATGAATTTTTCTGGAATACTTCAGCCACAGATTTTCGGGATAGGATGTTGAAAGAATATGAACGTTTTTGGAACAATGACCGGCTAAAAAAGATGGAATTAGTGAAATTGACACCAATACAAGTCATTTCTCTGGCTTCCATTGTTCAAAAAGAAACGGCCAAAGTAGAGGAGAGGCCAAGAGTTGCAGGCTTGTATCTTAATAGATTGAAAAGTAATATGTTACTTCAGGCAGATCCTACTGTGATTTATGCCTTAAAAAGGGAACTGGGCAACTTTGATACCGTTATAAAAAGAGTGTTGTATCAAGATTTGGAACTTAATTCGCCCTATAATACCTATAAATATTCAGGCATTCCTCCGGGCCCCATAACGATGCCCGATATATCATCTATTGATGCGGTCCTGAATCCGGAAAAGCATGATTATTTTTATATGGTTGCCAACGTGGAGGACTTTGGTTACCATAAATTTGCCAATAGCCTGGCGCAGCATAACCGCAATAAAGTGCAATACATCCGATGGATTAATGAGCAAAATATTAACAGATAGACTGTTAATCCAGAATCTTGAACAACTCGTCCAATAAAGATTTATTTTAAGCTTACCTAGGGATTATTCGTACAAATGTGCTCTATCTTTGTGTAAGGAATTTAAGCATACCGTTTTTTTGGTACTAAGTCTTAAGAAAACACATATATGAAGAAGTGGCCATGTATTATCTGTCCGCTTATCATGATTTTAGTTTTAGCAAGTTTTGGGTTTACTACAACTTCTGAAGTTAAAGTACCCGAAAGGCTAAAAGTAATAAAACCTACGCTAGTTCTGTTCCCCAAAAACAGGACAATTTCTACCCCCAGCATTGTAGCCCCTCCCTTTTTAGGAAGTTGCTATGTTGGATTCAAAGAGGCACTCGCATTTAAGGAGTCTCAGGGGAATTACTTTATAACAAATACTTTAGGTTATCTGGGTAAATATCAATTTGGAATAGGAACCCTGCAATTAATGGGTGTTTATAATGCAACAAGGTTTATTAATGATCCAAGGTTGCAGGAGAAAGTATTTCATACCAATATTGCCCGTAACAAATGGATATTACGAAAAGACATCAATCTGTTTGTAGGCAGCAAAATTAAAGGAGTTGAAATAACGGAATCCGGAATATTAGCCGCTGCGCATCTGGCAGGTCCGGGGAACGTGAAAAAATATTTACGATCTAACGGCAAGCTGGATGTCAAGGATGCCTACGGAACAAGTCTGGCAGATTATCTCAAGAAGTTTTCAGGCTATGATGTTTCAGAGGTTTCGGCAATTCGAAACCCTAAAGTATAAGTCAACATTACCATACGGAAATAAAGAGGCCTTGACGTATTTGTCAGGGCTATTTTAGGCCTGAACTATAAAAATAGTGGGTCTTTTATGGAGGTCAACGGAGTCAGTTATCCAATTGCCAACTAATTTTGTACTAATAAATTCTGTAGGCAATGTAAGGTCTGTTGCCACACATAGCCAGGTATTTTTTGCAAGAGTTTTTAAAAACTCCCCAAGCAGGTTATTATTTCTATACGGAGTTTCTATAAACAGCTGACTTTGATTGTTTTCTCTGGAAATTTTCTCAAACTTCTTAATGGCTCTTTTCCGTTCAGCAGATTCTATAGGCAGATACCCGTTAAATGCAAAGTTTTGACCATTAAGGCCACTAGCCATTAAAGCCAATATTATGGAAGAGGGCCCGACCAATGGGACTACGGATATTTTCTTTTCGTGAGCAATTCTTACTACTTCTGACCCCGGATCAGCAATTCCCGGACAGCCTGCTTCAGATAACACCCCTACATGATAGCCCTGCAGGCAGGGATTGAGGAAAGAGGGTATGGTTTCTTTATCTGTAAATTTATTAAGAAGGGAAATGTATAAATCAGGTTGTGATTTTCTCGGGCTGATTTTTTTTATAAATCGTCTTGCCGTCTTTTCATTCTCTACTATATAATGATCTATTTGCTCTATTATTCTCTTAATAGAAATTGGTAATACTTCTAAAGGCTCATTTTCACCAAGGGTAGAGGGGATCATATATAACTTACCTTGTGAAGTATTTTTAACTTTCATTGTACGAGTTCTGTTTTTAACCTAATTTTTTGGCAATCATGCTACAAGCCTGGTCTATTAATTTATAAACCTTTTCAAAACCATCTTCTCCTCCATAATACGGATCTGGTACTTCTGTTAAAGGTGTACTTACTTCTGCCAATAAAAGTTTTACCTTTTCGATTTCGTTTTTGTCATTGGTCATCGCAATGATGTCATGGTAATTATTTAAGTCCATGGCATAAATTATATCAAATTGGGCAAAATCGCTGTAACTGAATTTTCTGCATCTTTGGCCGGAAATATCAATGCCATATTTGTTGGCAACTGCAATTGATCTTATATCGGGATTGTTTCCTATATGGTATCCTGCTGTACCGGCGGAGTCAACAAAGACCTTATCCGAATCTGTTTTTGATTTTAATATGCCTTCGGCTAATGGAGACCTGCAGATATTGCCCAGGCACACCATAAGAACCTTTGTTTGCATAATTTGATCAGGAGAATTTCTTGGTTAAATCTTCGATGTACTTTCTAAACTGCTTATCCGTTTCGGCCAGATTATCTACCGTTTTACATGCGTGAAGAACGGTTGCATGATCCCTTTTACCTATCTGTGAACCAATACTGGCCAAAGATGCTTTAGTAAATTTTTTAGCAAAAAACATAGCCAGCTGGCGCGCTTGTACAATATGTCTTTTCCTGGTCTTGGATTGTAATGTGGCTACATCCATTTCAAAGTAATCAGAAACAACTTTTTGTATGTAGTCTATGGAAACTTCCCTTTTTGTGTTTTTTACGAACTTCTCCACCACCTGTTGTGCCAATTCAAGGGTAACCTCTTTCTTATTGAAAGAAGATTGAGCGATAAGAGAGATTATTGCACCTTCCAATTCTCTGATATTGGTCTTTATATGTTTGGCGACATATTCAATTATTTCATCTGGCATTTCAACACCATCCCTGTATAATTTGTTCTTAAGAATAGATATGCGTGTTTCATAATCAGGGTTTTGAAGTTCAGCAGACAACCCCCATTTAAACCTGGAAAGTAAGCGCTGTTCAATGTCCTGCATATCTACAGGTGCCTTATCTGAAGTTAGAATTACCTGTTTCCCATTTTGGTGTAAATGATTGAAAATATGAAAGAAAACATCTTGCGTGCCTGAT
>JAHEBI010000344.1 GCA_024642325.1 Eudoraea sp.
TGAGTATTTTCTTAATCAAACCAATAGCTTATTTCCTGAAGCAGGCAGATCGGATTTAATACGCGCCTGGAATTCTATAATTCTTGATTTCCCTGATCATCGATTGCGGTTTATTGAAAAATTAGCCGAGGAAAGCAATTATCGCCTTTTCCTGTTAAGCAATACAAATGAATTACATATAGAATTTGTAAAGCAGCGAATGGGTGATGAAAAGTTTGGCCGTTTTAAGAATTGCTTTGAAAAGTTCTACTTATCCCATGAGGTCCATTTGAGAAAACCCGAACCGGCCATCTTTGAATATGTCCTGAATAATAATAATCTCAAGGCAGAAAAAACTTTCTTTGTAGATGATAGTGAGGAACATACATCAGCCGCCGCACGGCTAGGGATTAAGAGCTGGAACCTGGAGGTGGGTAAAGAGGATATTATAGAACTAGATTCAAAAATATCAGGATGTTAGACCTTTCGCTAAGTATCCTTTTTTCAAGCCTGATTTTTGTAATCTTCAAACTTTTTGACACACATAAGGTTCAAACCATTTATGCTATTATCACCAACTATATTACAGCGTGCCTGGTAGGGATTTTATTTTATAGTAAACCCATACAGCTCTATGACATTCCAAAAAATGATTGGTTTTACGGCACATTGCTATTAGGGGTTTTGTTTATAGTAGTGTTTAACCTTATGGCAAAGACATCACAGCGCCTGGGAGTATCCGTAGCATCTGTAGCCACCAAAATGTCTTTTGTTATTCCAGTGATATTGGGGCTTATTTTATACAACGAAAAACTAGGCTTCTTTAAAACTGCGGGGATTGTTTTGGCCCTGGCCGCGGTATACTTTGCTTCTGTTAAAGATACACCAAGGGCTATTCAAAAAAAATCCCTCTTACTGCCTCTAATGGTATTTCTGGGTTCCGGTATAATTGATTCTAGTATTAAATACATGGAAGAAAATCATGTGGGGACAGATGAATTTCCAATATTTTCTGCAACTGTTTTTGGTGCTGCAGCATGCACGGGGCTCTTGTTTATTCTTTTAAAATCCTTTAAGGAACCTTTAAAAATCAATTTTAAAAATGTATTAGGTGGTGTCGCCTTGGGGATTCCCAACTTCTTTTCTATTTTCTTTTTGTTAAGGGCGCTTCAAAATGAGACCCTGAACAGTGCCTCAATTTTTACACTAAACAACGTAGCTATTGTAATGTTTTCCACCTTGCTTGGAATTGTATTGTTCAAGGAGAAGATCAGTCCTAAAAACTGGGGCGGAATCGTACTTGCAGTTCTTAGCATCCTTTTAGTGGCCTTTTTCTAATGGAAAATAATGTTAGTCTATATAAAACTGTATCGAAGGCTTCCGGTCCCATACTTTATAAAGACCGCAAGAGTAAATTTTATGCTTATACTTTTGCTGTAACAGAAGAAAAAGATGTAAAACCAATTATAGAAAGTCTTCGTAAAAAGCACGCTACGGCTAATCATGTATGCTATGCATGGAGAATAGGTATAGAAGAGCAAAGGTATAGGGCAAATGACGATGGGGAGCCAAATAATTCCGCCGGAATTCCAATATACGGTCAAATAAAATCTTTTGAATTAACGAATGTCCTCATTGCCGTCGTCCGTATTTTTGGAGGTACCAAATTGGGCGTGGGCGGACTTATATCTGCATATCGTACTGCAGCACAATTAGCCCTTGAATCTTCTCCAATTATTGAAAAGTCTGTTAAAGTAAATTATCAACTATCCTTTGGTTATCCCCTGTTGAGCAAAGTGATGCGGGTAATTAAACAGAATCCTGTGAAAATCATTAATCAAGACATGTCCATGGACTGTATCCTTGTAGTATCTATAAATATCAGTGATGCAAGCCAGGTGAAGAACCAATTTAAGAGTATTAATGGAGTCTCTATAGTAAAATTAAATAAATAGTCTTTGAGCAGGAATGCTCATCCATATTAGTTTATACCAGTCTTTGTATCACTTTCCTCATTTAGCAGCTTATTCAACAAATAATCTGGACATTTTAAAGGTTTTTTGGTCCTGGCATCCATAAATGCCAAAACCGTATTTGCTTCTACCAAAAGATCATTAGCTTCATTATAAATTTCATAGTCGAATTCTATTTTAACCGAAGGTATTTTTTTAAGTTTTGTAACCACTGTGATAAGGTCATCATAAACCGCAGATTTTTTAAATTTCAGCTCTAAGGAAATTACGGGTAATATAATTCCGTTTTCTTCCATTGTTTTGTAAGAAATACCCATAGACCTTAACCATTCAACCCTTCCCAACTCCAGATATTGGGCATAATTTCCATGGTACACCACTCCCATTTGATCAGTTTCTCCATAACGGACTCTAAAAGAAAATCGATAAAAACACATAATTTATCAGCTAAAAACTTTATATTTATTTTGTGACCAAAAGCGGGTCGTGAACATGCAAAAAAAAAAGAATATATTCAACCTAAAATGATTTTTTTTTTAGAATAATTGTTCACATATTTGTCTCGCCTAATGGAGTTCCAAATTAGGCATTTTTTAACCGGCTAATTAATTCACTAACCAACAAAATAAGATATATTTTAATATGAGTGTTACTGCTATTTCCGTTTGGAGTAATTGCTTGGTTTTCATCCAAGACAACATCCAACCGCAGGCATTCAAAACCTGGTTTGAGCCCATTAAACCGGTCAAATTATCAGACAATGCATTAAGTATTCAAGTGCCCAGTAAATTCTTCTATGAGTGGTTGGAAGAACATTATGTAAAATTACTTAAAGTTGCGCTGACCAAAGAGCTTGGAGAAAATGCCAAACTAGTGTACATTATTAAAATGGAGAACACTTATGGGAACAGAGAGCCATTTACAGAGCAAATTCCAAGTTCCAACAGAGGTGGTGTTAATCCTCAGGAAATGGATGTTCCCATAAAATCTAAAAATCCGGAACTTAGGAACCCTTTTGTGATTCCCGGTATCCGAAATATAAAAATAGAGTCTCAGCTTAATCCAAATTACAATTTTGATAATTTTCTGGAAGGTGATTCTAACAGGCTGGCCAGATCTGCCGGCATGGCCGTAGCCAATAAACCTGGTGGAACTTCTTTTAATCCGCTTCTGATATTTGGAGGGGTAGGGTTAGGCAAAACACACCTCGCACATGCCATTGGTGTTGAGATCAAAGATAAATATCCGGAACGTACTGTACTTTACATTTCTGCTGAAAAGTTTACTCAGCAATACATTGAATCTGTTAAGAAAAACACCAGAAATGATTTTATTCACTTTTATCAGTTAATCGATGTACTCATAATTGATGATGTGCAATTCTTATCAGGAAAATCAGGCACGCAAGATGTTTTCTTTCATATTTTCAATCATTTGCACCAAAATGGGAAACAGGTAATTCTAACTTCAGATAAGGCTCCTGTAGATATGCAGGACATTGAACAGCGCTTACTTTCCAGGTTTAAATGGGGGTTGTCTGCTGAACTTCAAAACCCTGATTATGAAACACGCATATCTATTCTTAAGAACAAATTATAC
>JAHEBI010000345.1 GCA_024642325.1 Eudoraea sp.
TGCCGGTTTTGTTTTGATATTCGTTGTTCAGGCTTTTTCCCTGCCTTCTGTCTATATTGTTGGTATTATTCTCATTTTGGTGGTTGTATGGGTATTCTTCATTTTTAAGGTCCGAAAAGAATATTTCAAAACTTTCAGAAATAACCTTTTACACATTACGGAAAAAACAAGTAAAACCCTGAACGTCAACACTAAAAAGGTTTCAGTTATTAAAGGGATGCAATCGGTTTTCCAAAATGGAACTGAAGAACAAATCATATTCATGCTCGGTAAGTTGATGGAAATCAATGACAAAAGATTTCTTCCCGATGTACAGGCTTTGTTGGAACATCCATCCACCAAGGTTCGTACGGAGGCTATTAAGAATCTTTACTTTTTGAATCCCGGTGCAATGGTCAGCAATGTCAATGAACTACTGAATACGCCTGACGACAATCTTACACTCGCCACCATGGACTATTTACTGATGCATGCCCAAAAAAATAGCCAAATGGTTTATGACACCTACCTGGACCATAAAAATAGCCGCCTGGCAGAGGCAGCTTTGTTTTGCCTTGCAAGGGAAACAAGAGATAACCACTCTTTAAAGGTGATCTATAATTTAAAAAGGCGAATACAGGAAAAAATTGACACCAATTCTGCCGGTACAGGTGATGTAAGTACCCTGCCGTTGCTGCTGAAGACCATTGGACATTCGAACATTAATCAGTTTTATTCCTTCATTAAAAAGCATTTTAAAAATTCCGACCCAAAGGTAGTATGTGCAGCTATTGAATCGGCAGGATTAAGTCTGAGTGAGGTCCTGGTTCAGGACTTGATTGCATTCTTACCTCAGAAAGAATATAGATCAATCGCTATTGATGCCTTACGTAATTACGGTGCCAACATGATGTCTGTTTTGACCCAATCGGTAAAAGAACGTTTGGCGCCCATCGAAACCTGCCGGTTTATACCCATGGCGTTAAAATCTTTTAATTCACAGTTGGCCGTAGGCCATCTTTTTGAATTATTGAATGATGCCGATTTAAGCATTAGGCTTGAAGTCATAAGGGCCCTTAGCGATCTTCGCAAAAATAATAATGAACTAAAATTTGACAACTACAAAGTTGTAGCTTTGATATACGATGAATGTAAATTATATCATTTGACACTATCAGCCATGCACAATCAAATTATAGTGGCATACAGAAATCGTAAAAGATCTCACAAGGAAATAAGCCTCGAAGAACGGGATGCAAGAGCCAGTTTGCTTGAACTTTTAGAACGCAGATTGGATGCTGGCCTGGAACGTATATTCAAATTATTAGGACTTAAATATGTACAAAGGGATGTGGAAATAGCGTATCAAAGTCTCTTAAGCGATAAAGAGAAAGCGCGCACCAATGCCATCGAATTTCTGGATAATCTATTGACAGGAAACCTAAAACGCACCCTATTACCAATCATCGAGGAGTCGGCCCTGGACATTTCTTCAGAAGAAGTGCTCCAAAAGATAAAACACAAAATTCCCGCGGAACATGAATGTTTTCAATTGCTGTTACAAGGAAATGATCTCAAGGTCAAACTTGCTGTATTGTATTTGATCAAACAACAACAGGAGAAGAAATATATTCCAATTTTAGAACAGCAGAGTAAAAGTGACGACCTCAAAGTAAGGGCTTTTGCAAAAGATGCCCTGGAGTCGATAATCTGAGCTACGTATTTACTTTCTTATAATCTTATCAATATTGCCTGCCAAATACATATGATCACTTGCTGAATTTTTGCCCAATACGTTTGTCATCAGCACCACCATATATTTGCAATTATCGGGATGCTCCACTATAATGACGGAGTTCATGAAATTGGTCACATTACCCATGTATTTCTCACATGCTTCGCCTTTAGAACGATCACATTTATACAGACTCCCCGATTTAAAATAAACGGCAGCATCCTTTAAGGCCGGCGATTGCGCATAGCGTATTCTTCGATCGGTCATATACATAAGGCGTTTCATTTCAAGGCTCGATTCCTCGTCCACAATTTTTCCCTGCTCTAATTGAATCAGCCATTTCATCAGGCCAATGGGAGTGCCTATGCTACCCCCTTTGTCACCTACATAAGTATTTGCCCCTTTAGTAAAGAAACTGCCTAACCGCCATTCCTCTGCTGTAATACCCAAATCCCGCAGAGGTAGGTTGACAACATCGTTACTTAAATCCGTCAACTCTTTTCTCGGTGTTTCCTTAAAATATGTGTCTGCTTCTTCCTGGGACAAATCAGGGTATTTTTCCCCGAAAGCGGCCATTAAAAGTGTTTCCCGCCATACTATACTTGCGGCTCCATTATTACTTACAGATAGCATGTGGTCCGCCCATTCGTACAGGCTAAAAATGTCACTTGCAATTACCTGGCGTTTCACCAGGGAGTTTTTTTCAATGTTGTAAATGGGAATGGTATGTTCATCCGTCAAGCCCCAAACTCCCGCCTTGACTGATTTGTTTCTCAACAATTCCGTTCGCTTTTCCCAGGAATCGGGATAAATTTTGGCCAACTGAGTGAATAATCCGTTAAGTACAGCCAATTTTCCAACACTTCCGGGCTGATATCCGGCTGTTTCATTTCTGGCAGCGTAGCGAACACTATCCGCATTCGAAATATCAAGAACTGCAAGGGAATAACTCTTTGGCAATCCTTTGAATACTGAACCGATCTCTTGCTGGAAATTCTTATCGGGCAACAGAAAAGCACCAACACTGTCCGCAGCATTTGAGGCCAGATTCAATTGTATTTCACTCCAGGATTTCATTGCCCCCTTAGGTAGTTTTGAGGTCGCCTTTATCTCGCCACTTTTGATAAGCTCCAAACGTTTCAGGCGTTTGATGCCCGTGTGTTCATAGCCGTCGATAGGGTAATAATCAATGGTGGTAAATCCCACTGACATCAAAAGAACTAGTATAATGCCGGTTTTTTTCATTGTTAAAGCTTAGTGGAAAGTTCAATTTCCTTTTTCTTTTCGATTATTGGTGTAATGGATTCCAAATACCCCGAACTCAAGGCCTTTTTGTTCTCAACAAAAGGACGGATTTGGAACAACCACAATTTATTATTCTGAAAACCCAACTCCACATCATAGGCCCCTTTATAATCTGATTTTGTAGCCTCGGGTAGGGTTTTACGAATCGTCTTCGCAAATTCACGAATCTCATTGATATTCCGTTCGTTCAATACCGATGTTTCAAAAGTTACCAGTTTTTTCCCCGTTCCACCAGTTTTGGGCAAGGTATTGTGATAGGCTTCCCTGGCCGGCGCCAAAAGCTGGTAGCCCCCTTTTTCTTTTATTAAATACTGTTCTGCAGCCTGCCCGTCGACGGCACCCCCAGCACCCCGACTAAAGGCTATGGTCAAATCTTCCTCTTCGCCAGAACTAATTCCCTTGGTAATCAAAACCCCTGAATAATCAACATCTACACTGGGAATAACCAAAATGGAAGGAAATACATTTTCCGGATTCAACAGATACTTCTGACGCCATTTAAAGCTTCGTTCCGTATAAGGAGATGC
>JAHEBI010000346.1 GCA_024642325.1 Eudoraea sp.
CGCACATTCTTCCGTAAAAGCAATGGCAAAGGTTATTGATGCCGATTTGCTATTGGTGGAAACGGATGATCTGATGACGGCCGAAGCCTTAAGGGAAAAAATAGCTTCACTGGATAAAAAAACCATGGAAAGGGTTTTCGCAGTCGTAGCTACCGGAGGAACTACCAATGCAGGTATTGTGGATGACCTGGATGGCATTGCTGAGGTTTGCAAGGAATTGGATCTTTGGTTTCATGTTGATGCAGCTTATGGAGGAGGTGCCCTTGCAGCAGATTCTGTAAGGCACTTGTTTAATGGGATAGAAAAAGCAGATAGTATAACTATTGATCCCCATAAGTGGTTATTCTCGCCTTATGATTGCGGGGCTATTATCTATAAAGATCCCGAATTGGCGAAAGCGGCACATTCACAGGAAGGCTCTTACCTCGATATCTTTAAAGACCCGGGTGCACAAGGTTTTAACCCTTCAGACTATCAGATACAATTAACCAGGAGGCTACGCGGATTGCCATTGTGGTATTCTTTGGCCACCCATGGCACCAAAAAGTATAAATGGGCTGTAGAACGCGGTATTGAACTGGCTAATTTAGCAGGAGAACTGATCACCTCCCGGCCCGAAGTGGAACTACTACGGCCGCCCGCCCTGTCCTGTGTACTTTTCAGGCGAAAAGGCTGGTCTGAAGAGGATTATAAAAACTGGACTTATACCAACCACAGGGAAGGGATAGCACTGGTGACGCCCAGTAAATGGAAGACTAAAGACAGTTATGAAACGGTAGCGCGTTTTTGTTTCATTAACCCCGATACCACTGAGGATGATATCAAAGTTATCCTGGATACCATGAAATGAAGCAATACTGCTTTAAGGGACCAGGAATTCTCCACTCCAGTCGTCATCATGCTTGGAAAACCGAACCCGCAGATGCTCCGGGTCCCGTAATTTCAGGTATTCTATTTTATACGCTGTAACTTCAACTACACAGAAGTGATTTTCCTGATTAAGGTATTCAATTGGCTTAGAATCCTCCAGGGGCGTTCCCGGAGCCAGGGCGGTGGTATACGCCTTACGCATTTGCTCCGGAACATCTTGCTTATAGGTTTCTTCGATGGACTTTCCCTTAAGTATGGTTGCCGGGCCTTCAATTTTTATCTGTAACAGCTTTTCAGGATTATAAAATAATAAGGCCACCTTATTATTTTCTTTAATGTGGATTATTTTTTTTGAACGAAAATCTGTGTAAAAGGAAAGTTGAAGTTTGTCAGAAACCTTTCTTAGGACAACTATTCTTTGCCTTGACAAACGCTCCAAACCTACTGTGGCCAGGGTGAAATAGTGAAAAGGATGTCCTTTCTGGGTACTTCCTTTTAGTAATTCATCCTGTATTTCTTTAAAAATCTGATTTGTTGTTTCTGAGGATTTCATGAATATAAAGGTAAAAAAATAAAAAATGTGGTAGGGTATTTTTAATGAAGATTGTTATATATATAAATTGCTATGAAAAAGATGATTTTTTATAGATAAAATAGTGTCATAACAAGTTCATGTGTTTAGGTTGGTTTTTGATTTGAAAAGCCCTGGCGATAATCGTCGGGGCTTTTTCCTTTGGTAAATTTGGTGAGTGGATACCACCTAAAGCACAATGCCGGTAAGCGGATATCCCGTACAGTTGGGATTGGGAATTAAATAAAAAACCCGGCCTGTCAATAAAATTTCTTTTCGCCTGGCATAGGGATAATTTCACATTTGATTCACGGGGCATACTATTCAGGCATTGCCTTCTGCAATAGTTAAAAAGCGGCAATATTTGCTTAAATTGAAATTTGTAGGAATTAATTTAAATACTTATAATCCAGATAATTATACCTGTACACATTAATTACTACTAGAGGTTGGTATTCATTTGGTAAAAAGGTGGAAATTGTCTTATTTGACTTTGTATTCAAGCCGCATTGTGATGGAAGCAGTCTTCTTTTTGGCTGCTGTATTATAGGCCCCTCCCCAACTGTAATCCTCGTCTGAGTTTTGACCGGTTATCTGAAAAACACCCATTCGGGCAGAAATAAGATCGCCCAAAATACCACCGGAATTCTCGGCAATTTTTTCGGCACGGATGCGGGCATCTTCTGTTGCTTTCGAAATCATTTTAATCTTAAGGTCAGACAATTTAGTGTAATAATATCTGGGGGGTGAAGAATTAAATTGAACCCCTCTATTTAAAAGTTCAGTGATTTCCCTTGATACATTTTCTACCAGTGTAACATCATTTGATTCAATCTGTACAGATTGGGACAGTTCGTATCCGCGGAAAATGGTGCCTACAAAATTTCCATTTTCATACTTGTTGTCACGCTGTTCTATGGTCTGTACAGCATTGAAAATAATATTTTCTTCCTTTATGCCTTTAGAAACCAGATAATCCCTTACTATTTCCTTATCGTTATTCAATTGCTCAAAAGCTGTTTTAAGAACAGTATTAAAGGCTACAAATCGCCCTTCCCATACGATAAGGTCTGAGGTAAAGTTTTCATTACCCAGGCCTGTAATCGCAATCACCTGTACAGGGTTTGACCTTTTTACATATGCATTGCCCAGAAAATATGCCGATATGACTATCGCTACCCCAAAAATTATGGCATTTAAATGTTTCATTTTTATGGCGTTAATAAAGATGTTATAAATATACCTAAAAGTTGCTTTTGAAAATCCCTTGAATTACTATTTTTGCCCATGCAAAACAATGTCCTTATTTTAGATTTTGGTTCCCAGTATACCCAACTCATAGCCAGACGCGTGAGGGAACTTAACATTTTCTGTGAAATTAAACCCTATAACAATGTTCCGAAAGACTTATCTGAGTATAAAGCAGTTATTCTTTCAGGTTCTCCTTTCTCCGTGCGCGCAGATGATGCACCTCACCCGGACCTGTCGGGGATAAAGGGCGTGAAACCACTGTTGGCTATTTGTTATGGAGCCCAGTACCTGGCTCATTTCTATGGTGGAAATGTGGCGCCATCCAATACCCGTGAATACGGAAGGGCAAGGCTTACATCAATTGATAATGATGAGCCATTTTTTTATGAAATCAGGGAAGGTTCCCAGGTGTGGATGAGTCATAGCGATACCATAAAAAAATTACCAGAAAATGCGGTGAGGCTGGCGAGTACTAATGATGTTGAAAATGCAGCTTTTAAAATAGAAGGCGAATTAACCTATGGCATTCAGTTTCACCCCGAAGTGTACCATACCAAACAAGGTAAGCTCCTTTTAGAAAACTTTTTGGTGCATATTAGCGGTTTGTCACAAACCTGGACCCCGGATGCATTTGTAGAGACCACTGTGGCTGAATTAAAGCAAAAGATAGGCAATGAAAAAGTTATCCTGGGCTTATCAGGAGGTGTAGATTCTACCGTGGCCGCTGTTTTATTGCACAAAGCAATAGGAGATCACCTGCATTGTATTTTTGTAAATAACGGATTGCTCAGGAAGAATGAATATCAGGAAGTGCTGGACCAATATGAACATA